>USEW01000026.1 GCA_900553845.1 uncultured bacterium | reverse complement strand
TGTTAAATCGTCATCATTTGAGTGCATAATCAAAATAGGAGAGATCACTTCATTGATATTCTTACGCGCTATTTTGGATAATTTCAAAAGTTCGTAAACACAACTTAGGGGATAATTATCCATAGCTATTGAATTTTTGCCCATTATTTTTTGAATACTTCTTCGTTTTTTTATATTTTTTATACCATATGGTTCACGTTCAGGAAATGTATAATAATAGCGAATTAAAGTATATAAGCCCAAAGGCATCATAAAGTTATACCAGGGCATTGTCCAGCCATCTAAATACAAAGTTGTTGATAGAGAAATTATACCACAAACTTCAGATTTAAACTTTTGTCCTAAAATAAGAGCCAAAACAGCACCCAAACATAAACCGCCAAGAAAGACATTTTGATATTTAGTTTTTAGCTGTATAAATTTTGACTGAGCAAATTCAATCCAATCAATATAACTGACTGACCTTATATTGTAAGTATCCTCGCCATGTCCTGGAAGACAATATGCATAAACATCATATCCATTAGCATATAAATGTTGCGCGTATTTTTTCATTTCAAAAGTACTGCCTGTTAATCCATGAAAAAGCAATATAGCATTTTTATATTGATTATTTTCATCAATAAATTCAAAGTCTAAATCAGGTGAACTTTTCACAATTATTTCTCAAACCTCGTAAATAATTGGTCCAAAAGTTCAATTGCCATATTTATCTCATCCTCAGTTATATATAATGAAGGCACGAATGTGATTACATTTTTATAATATCCACCATTATTAAGAACAAGTCCGCATTTTTTACCTTTATAAGTTAAATCACCTTTTAGACCTTCTTCCTGAAGATTGTCACATAACTCACGATTTGGAGTAAAACCGTCAGTTTGAGTTATTTCCATCCTTAAAGCAAGTCCTAAACCATCAACATCACCAATAACTGAATATTTTGATTTTAAGGATTTAAGTCCCTCCAAGAAAAGTTTACCTTTGTTTGTAACACTTGTTTCAAAGTCTTCCTCTTCCATAATAGACATAACTTCATATCCTGCTCTTGTTCCTAAAGGATTTGAAGAATAAGTTGAATGTGCCCTTCCTGGTGGAAATACATTAGGAGCTATCAACTTTTCTTTAGCCCACAATCCTGCAAGGGGATTTAAACCGTTTGTCAAAGACTTTCCAAATGTAATTAAATCGGGTGTCACACCAAAATGCTCAATCGCCCAGAGTTTTCCTGTCCGATAAAGTCCCATTTGTATTTCATCAACTGCCAATACTATATTAAATTCATCTAAAACTTTTTTTAATTCTTTAAAATATCCCTTTGGCGGTACAACATATCCACCTGTACCAAGCAATGGTTCACAGATAAATGCTCCATATTCACAATCACCTGTTTTTTTGTCATAAAAAGAGTTATATTCACTTTCAAAGTTTTTAGCAAACTGCTTTACACAATAGAAATTACAGTCTTCACATTTTTTTCCATAGTGGCAACGAAAACAGTAAGGGAAAGGAACAAAATGCGCTCTATCACCAAAATGACCATATGATTCACGATAACGATAACTTGATGTAATGCAAGAAGCACCTATTGTACGACCGTGATATCCGCCCATAAATGCAAACTGACGGTTTTTATGAGTATAATTTCTCAAAACTTTTATAGCATCCTCAATAGCCTGAGCACCACCAACGTTAAAATGAACGCGACCTTTCTCTCCAAATCTTTTTTTCATGCCTTTTGCTATCTTTTCTGAAAGCATGGCTTTATAATTATATATAAATTTAGGAGCAATGCCAGGCATTGTATTTATCTGGTCAATAACAGCATCACTTACACGTTTATTTTTATAACCTAAATTACAAGAAGCATACCACATCTGAAGGTCTAAATATGGCGTATCCTTGCTGTCATACATATAAGAACCTTCGCAGGATGAAAATATTTTGGGTTCTTCGCTATAATGTGCCGTATCTCCCCAAGAACAATAAACGCTGTCAAGTTCACGTATTTCATCATCTGTTAGTCTTTTTATGTCTTCTTTTACTGCCATTTTTTGTACCTCGTCCCTTCGTTGTTCTAAAGCATTATAATATAATTTTATATTTTTATCTCTTCAAAATTATTAAATTTAACATATGGAATATTTTTTGAACTTAAATATTGTGCCAGATAATTTTTAGCATATATTTTATTCATTTTACCTGAAACACATGTATCTGACAACCCATCCCCAATATATATTAGATAATTATAATTACAAGATTCTTCTTCAACAGCTTTGCATTTACATACGCCTGATTTTCTTTTACACGATTTATATTTATCATCATATATAGGAATAAACTTGCCATCTTTTATTTCAAGCTTATTTGATATAATTTTAATATCCTGAAGGTCATATTTTCTTAAAACATTATTTATGAAAATGTCAAATCCATCGCTTACAATTGTAAATTGAATATTCCTTTTTTTTAAATCATTATAAAAACCAATAAATGATTCATCAATTTCAATATTATAATAAAAATTTTTTAGATCATTATCCGAAACATCTTTAACAAGTGCAAGCTGTTCTGCCATACAATCTCTTGAACCGATTTTACCATCTTTCCATTGTTTTTCAATTTCAAGCCATTTATCATGTGCAAAAAGTCTTAAAAATTTTCCGATTGTATCTTCTTTTGTTATTGTGCCATCAAAATCACAAAAAATTTGACATTTTTCATTCATAACTATTTTATTATATTACAAATAAACAATCATGGACAAATTTTTTACAAAAAATTATTTAATCAGTAAAAAATTTTTTATTTTCTTTCAAGCAAAGATTGCAGCATGGAGCTTCCAAATATGTTTTTGCTGAAAATTCATTTAAATCTGGGCCACTTCTTCCTCGATAATCATTTGCAAGGAAGTTACAAGAATATACCCCTTTTGATGTAAGTATTCGGCTGGTTCTACAGTCTATATCACTTATATTATGATTTATTTCGAATAATTCATCTGTTTTGTTTGTTTTATCATAATATGGAATTATTTTAATATTTTGTTTAGGCAAATAAGCATTATATCTAGCTAAAATTTGACTAAATCCTTCAATTAAACTTTCTTCTTTTTCATTATAATAATTTGTACATAAAATTATTGGTGAAAAGTCGTATTTTAAAAGACTTATGACTGCATTTATACTTTTACGAAAAGTTCCACGTCCTTTTAAATCATCAACTTTAAATTCATCATAATGCTCGATACCTATTTTAAAATATAAATTTGAGTTTTCAAATTCGTCTTCTACTTTTGCAAAAAAACGTGCTTTTTTATCATTAATATTAATTCCGTTAGTAATAATTGTTGTGTTGGTTCTTTTAAGACACATTCTTAGTATACTATTAAATTGAGGATGCATTAAAGGTTCACCGCCTGTTAAATAAATATTTTCAACAGACTTTGTTGCATTTGTGTATATTGTGTTTTTTATTAAATCAAGCGATATAAAATCCGATTTTTCCAACTTTTTATGCGGGGTAATATAACAATGTTTGCATCTTAAATTACAGTTTGCATAAGTAAGTTGAATAAAAAGATTTTCAAGTCTGCTAAGTTCACAAACCTGTGATGTTATTATTTTATCCATAGTTACTCCTCTTTTATGATTCACTACTATATATTATTTTTTACAAACTTATATTATTTTAAATATTATGATTTAAATATTCCCGAAATGTTTATTATATATTTAACCTTATCAGCTAAGACATTACCCTTTCTGGCTAGGAAAGATGGTTAAACCCGAAATACTTAATAATCTATGTATTTATTAATTTTGAATTTAATTGACATTTTTGCCTTCTTTTACAAAATACTTGACAATTATGTTAACAAATTATAATATGACCCTATTGAAAGACTGTGTGAATTTATAATTCAAGCATTACCAAAGGAACATTATCAAAAAGACATAAATTATTATGGAAAAAACTTTTGAAGAAGCAATAAATATATTAAATAAAAATGGTAAATTCTATATTGAGCTTGGTCTAAGTAGAATAAAAAGAGTTCTTAAATTATTCAACAATCCTCAAGAAGATTTAAAAATAATCCATATTGCAGGAACAAATGGCAAAGGCTCAACTTGTGCGATATTGTGTGAGTTATTAAAAAATGTCGGTTTAAATGTAGGACTTTATACTTCACCACATATTTTATCTTATTGTGAACGTATTAAAATAAATAGTATTGATATAAGCGAAAACGATTTAAGCAATTTGATTTTTAAAATTGAAAGAAAAGCAAAAACAAATAACATTCATCTAACAGAATTTGAAATATTGACAATTGCAGCCTTTTTACATTTTAAAGACAATAACGTTGATGTAGTTATACTTGAAACAGGGCTTGGTGGACGTTTTGATGCTACAAATGTTGTAAAAAATCCGCTTTTAACAATAATTACATCAATATCTATTGACCATAAAGATCGTCTTGGTGATACAATTTATAAAATAGCTTATGAAAAAGCTGGTATTATAAAAAATAATGTTCCTCTTGTTGTATCAAAACAAAATAAAGGTTATGAAGTTATTAAAAAAGCTGCAAAAGAACATAATTCAAACATTATATCATTTAATAACGATATAAAAATAAATTTTAAGAATAATAAAAATTATGCAATTATTAACTTTATTGAATATGAATTTAACCTATATGGATTATGGCAGAAAGAAAACCTTAATTTAGCTATAAATGCTTTTAAGTTTCTCCAAACCAGTTTTTTAAAAAATATAAATTTTGATTTTAATAAAATAATTGAAAAAAGTTTAAAAAATGTCAAATGGGACTACCGTTTCCATATAATAAACAAAAATATTATTTTAGATGGCGCACATAATTTAGATGCTGCAATCAAATTGAGAAAAAGCCTTGATTTTTATTTTAAAAATAGAAAAATACAATTCATATACGGTTCGTTAAACACAAAGGAATATCAAAAAATTGTAAAAATATTATTCCACAAAAATGATGACGTGTTTTTATACGAGTTTAACTGTCTTAATGCAGTCAATCCGTGCGATATAGAAAAGCTTATAAATAACAAAACGAAAATAATAAACAAAAACATGGTTTTAGATATATTAAATAACGAAAATCTGGACAAAATAACTGTTATATGCGGTTCATTTTATATGTTAGGTGAAATTTTCGAAAAAAATGCCGTCCAATAAAAAACTGAACGGCTATGAAAAACAATATATCTATTTAATTATTATACTATAAGTTCTTTAACTTCTGATGCTATATTTTTAGAATCCAGTTTAATACTTGGTCCCATAGTTGTTGTCAAGAAAGCAGATTTAATATAAACGCCCTTGGCTGCAGATGGTTTGGCTTTTAAAATAGCATCAGCAAGTGTAGCATAGTTTTTAACTAAATCTTCTTCTGAAAATTCAATTTTACCAATAGGTACATGAATCATACCTTGCTTATCAGCACGGAATTCAACTTTACCAGCTTTAGCATCTTTAACAGCTTTGCCGACTTCCAAAGTAACAGTACCTGTTTTGGGGTTTGGCATTAAACCTTTAGGACCTAAAACACGACCTAATTTACCTAACATACCCATACAATCAGGTGTTGCAATCAAAGTATCAAAATCAAACCAACCGCCTGAAATTTTATCAATAATATCCTCGGTACCTGCAAAATCAGCACCTGCATCAATAGCTTCCTGAACTTTATTACCTTTGGCAATAACACAAACACGAACAGTTTTACCTAATCCTGCAGGTAATACAGTTGTTGAACGGACTTGCTGGTCAGCATGTTTTACATCAATACCCAAACGCATATGGCATTCAACGGTTTCATTGAATTTTGCTATTTCTTTTGATACTTCTTTAAGCTTTTTTATAGCATCACAGGCACCAACAGGTTGATTAAAATTCACCATAAGTTCTTGTATTTTTTTCTGTTTTTTAGTCAATTTTGACATAATAAAATATCTCCTTTCGTGGTGATAACGTTTTTTCTAAAAAACTCCCACAATTATTCTACTACAGTAACTCCCATTGCCCGTGCTGAGCCTTTAATCATCTCAACAGCAGCTTCCATGGTAGTTGCATTTAAATCATCCATTTTAACTTTTGCTATTTCTTCTAATTGTGCTTTAGTAATTTGTCCAACTTTTGTTTTGTTTGGAACAGCCGAGCCTTTTTCAAGCCCTATTGCTTTTTTTATTAAAACAGCAGCCGGTGGTGATTTTGTAACAAAAGAAAAACTTCTATCTTCATATACATCAATAACAACAGGTATTATATATCCTGCTTGAGATTCAGTTTTTGCATTAAATTGTTTACAAAATTCCATTATGTTAACGCCGTGTTGACCTAATGCAGGACCAACAGGAGGTGACGGATTTGCTTTTCCGGCTTGGATTTGTAATTTAATTTTGCCTACTACTTTTTTTGCCATTTTTTTGTCTCCTTTCGTGGTAATAACGGCAATAAACTTAAAGCCTTCCACGTTTATTTACTAAAATAATATATTTAAATTATACTTTTTGAATTTGTTTATATTCTAACTCAACAGGTGTTTCACGCCCAAAGATAGAAACACTTGCTCTCAATTTTGCTTTGTCAGGATAAACATCAGTAATATCACCAATAAAGTCGGCAAATGGACCTGAAACTATACGAACCTGGTCGCCTACTTTAACATCCAATTCAACTTTAACAGTTTGTGATTGAGTTCTTTGAATGATTTTCTTAATCTCACTTTCACGGGCAGGAATAGGACGCTTTGACGACCCAACAAATTTTGTAACACCTGCTGTATGTCGAACAACATACCAAGAATCATCGTCCATAATCATTTCGACAAGCACATAACCTGGGAATATTTTTTCTTCAACATCATGTTTTTTACCGTCGCGAACTTTGGTCACTGCTTTTTGCGGAACTTCTATACGGAATATTTTTTCACCCATATTCATATATTCAATACGTTTTTCCAAGTTTACTTTAACTTTATTTTCATGACCTGAATAAACATGGACAACATACCAGCGTTTTTGGGGTTCTTTTGAACCGTTTAGCGAATTATCTGACGTTTTTTTCTTCTGCACTTTAGGTGTCGTCGATTTTACCTCAACACTTTTATATTTGCCTAAATCTTCGTCAAATTCAATTTCACGATCAGCTTTTTTTACTATTACTTCTTTATTATTTTCGCTATTATTTGTTGACATATTCCAAAACCCATTTCCTAATTTATTTTTAAAAAGCTAAAAGCACCTTTATATATTAAATCCAGTATCAAGATAAATAATGTGAATACAAATACAATCACAATTACATATAATGTTTCAACAAAAACCTGTTTTTTTTCAGGCCAGGTAATTTTTCCCCATTCAATCTTTACACCCTTAAAATAAGATTTCATTTGTGAAACAAAATTATCGTTCTTTTTCTCAAATTTAGCTATATTTCCCATTATTTATCCTTTAATTATTTTGAAAAACGCGCCCTAAAGGACTTGAACCCTTGACATCCGGTTTTGGAGACCGACGTTCTACCAACTGAACTAAAGGCGCGTATATTTTCATCTATAAAATGCTTACTTTGTTTCTTTATGACTTGTATGTGCCTTACAACGCGGACAATATTTTTTTAATTCCAAACGTTCTTTATTGGTTTTCTTATTTTTTGTTGTTGTATAATTACGCTCTTTACAATCTTCACAAGCTAATACAACCATCTTGTCATTTTTACCTTTAATTCCCATAGTATACCTTCTTTTAGACTTATTTTCAACATCCCAAAATATAGAATACATATTTTATCTATATTCTATTTTGGAAAAACTTTCTTTACTTATAATTTATACTATACTATAAATATTATTTTTTGCAAACACAGAATTTACAAAAATTTATATTTTTTTACTTTCTATAAAAGTAAATAATTAAATATTTTTACATTTTAATCTATTACCCAACCGGAACTTTTTCAATATCCACATGTCGGATATCTTTATTGTATCTAAAAATATAAAATAGGACAGTTAGCACAAAGTTATCAGATAGGGAGTTAAAAAAAATGAAAGAAACATGTACGGTCATTGAAACGCAACAAAAAGATATTTCGTTAATTATAGTTGAAGATTACAAACTTACCCGTGTAGGTTTAAGGTCCGTTTTAAACGAATTTGACGGAATATCTGTAATTGGCGAAGCGCAAAGCGGAGAAGAAGCTATTGAAAAAATAAAAATGCTTAAACCTGACGTCGTTCTTATGGATTTAGGATTACCCGGAATGAATGGACTGGAGGCAACTTCAAAAATTAAAGAAATTATGCCTCAATGTGAAGTAATTATGCTCACATCACATGAGCGCGATGAAGAAATCACAGCTGCTTTAGGTTGCGGAGCTTCAGGATATTGTTTAAAAGATATTACGCCTGATTTATTAGCTGATACCATAAAAAATGTTTATAAAGGTGCTTGTTTTTTATCACCTAAAGTTCGTAATGCTGCTTTAAAAGCATTTCCCAAACCTGAAAATACAAATTTATCAACTAAACCTAGTTATGATAGCATCAAAGCACAGTTAACAGAACGTGAATTAGAGGTTCTTAAACATCTTGTCGATGGTAAAAGCAACACTGAAATAGCAAATGAACTTATTGTTTCCGTTCACACTGCAAAAGCGCATGTTTGTTCAATACTTCAAAAATTGTGTGTTGAAGATAGAGTTCAGGCTGCTGTAAAAGCTATACGCGAAAATATTGTTTAAAATAATAAACTTAATATAAATGAAAAGCCCGATTTTGTTAAATATTAAAATTCGGGCTTTTGTTTACAAATTTTTAAGTAGTATTGTACTTAATTTATATACTATCATGGATAGAATAGTAATGTCAAGTATTATATTATATTTTTATGGATAAAGATAATATTTTGTCAAAAATTGCAATAAATATAAAATTGCAACGTATAAAAAATAATTTAAATCAAGATAAATTAGCTGAACTTTCAGGTATTTCTCAAAAATATTTAAGTGCTATTGAGCGAGCAAAAGTCAATCCATCAATAACAATAATCATTAATATATGTCGTGTTTTAAAAATTGATTTGAACGAAATTTATAAAATTTTGTAAATTTTATAATATTTAAAAAACTTAACATTTAAGCAATTTTTATTGCTTCATATTTTTTATATAATTGAGTATAAAATGTGTGAAAAATGTTAAATTACAACGGACAAATAAATTATAATCCTCAATTTAACGAACAATCGTCAATATTTAATCGTAATAAAGATAAAAACGATAATCAATTGACAATTGATAATAATATTTATAATTTTCATCAACAAAATGATGAAATACAAATTGGCGATGTACAAAACAAATTAAGTTTAAGAAAAAAAATAGGAATAGGTCTTGGTCTCGGGCTTGGCTCCACAGTTTTGTTGGGGTTAGGATTTTTGCTTTTTTTAGGTAAAGGAAATTTTAAAGCTAAAGTTGATATTTTAAATAAAGAATCTAAAAAAATTAATCTTGATTATTCAAACAAAAAATTCTTAAGTTATTGGACAAAGTTTAAAAATAAAGTTACCGAAAAAACTACAAATATACTTACAAAAGTGAATGATTCTATAAGTCCGTGGATGAACAATCCTATTGCTGTTCGGGATATTGCTATCGAACAAACCAGTGACAAATTACATCTTTCAAAAGTAACCAACTGGCTAAAAAGTTTTTATCAAAAATTATCAATTGACACCATTGATTCAATGTATGCAAAATCTGGAAATAAGTTTTCACAAGCTTATTTAGAGCTTGAAAAAACTATTGAAAATTTAGCTAAATCAAAAAAAATTGACTCTTCAAAAAAAGAAACACTTTTGAAATCTTTAAAATCAATAAATTCTTCATTTCAAGAGGGTTTTTCACAAATCAATCGAAATAAAAGATTCAATGGCGCCAGAGAAAAACTTGAATGTGCTAAAAAAATCGTTCGTGACTATATTTTTAATTATAAAAAAGGTGATGGTATTAGAGGATACATAGATAAACACTCCATGTTTTTTGGTAAAGATAAAAAATATATAAGTTTTAATTTGCCAGAGATATTTAATAAGAAAAAAGAATTGAGTGATATTGTTATGGATAAATATAGTGTTATTGATAAAGGTTTAAAACTCCAACTTGAAGAACTTGCAACTGTAATGGGTAAAGATTCAAAAGAATATAAAAAACTTGCTAAAAACGTAATTAATGCTAATAATAGTTTGTCAAAAACAGTAAACACAGAAAGCCAGCTTTTGTACGAAAAATTTATTGAATTATCAGTTGGCTCTGCAACAAGTGACACATTATTTTTCCTTATTCCTGCTGCTGGTTTTGGTTATAATTTGTGTAAATCAAAAGATAAAGAAGAAAGGACATCAAAAACTTTGACAGTTGGGCTTCCGTTATTTGCTGGGCTAGGAGTAAGCTTTATATCTGCTGCGAAAATGGATAATGCAATAAAATCACTTGCTATTGGGACATTATCCGGTTATGCTTTAAATTTTGTATTTAAAAAACTTGATGATTTCCGTAAAAAATTAAAACAACAAAGGGAATTTAACCAGCAAGCAAGGGAGTTTTATTTAAAAAATTCTAAACAAATTCAAACCGCTTAAAAATAAAGCTGGTAATTTTTTCAAAAATAGTGTAATATATTTAAAAATATTGTTAATATAACACTTATTTATTATTTAATTTAGGAGAGAAAAGTATGGCAACAAAAGAATTTTTCGAGTCAAGTGAAGAATTGAAGAAGCTTTATTCAAGTGCAAAAGCAACAATTACAGCACCTTTTTACGCAAATAACGTTGAAGAGGTAAAATCAGTCTCAGAAGCTTATAAGCTTGCAAAAGAAAGCCCTGGAACAGTTGAACTTACAGGAATGCCTGTTTTTGAGCCTGAAAAAATAGGATTGCCGCAAAATGCTAATCAATTGCTATTTAACGATGGTACTGTTGTAGGCCGCTGCGCTGCAGCCAGGAAAATAGTTGGCGAACCAAATTGTGATTTACCAACATTGTTGCCTATTATTCGTGAAGCTGTTTATCAAACTCGTGATAAGCTTATGTATCGCACACAAGCCTATGTAGGACTTGATGAAGACTTTATGGTAAAAGCTCATTTGCTTATACCAGAAGGCTTTGAAAATATTATGTATTCCTGGATGTTAAACTTCCAGTATATAAATGAAGAATATGCAAAAATGTATCAAAAATCCCGTGAATTACCTGAAGGTGACATTTTTATTTTTTCAGATCCAGATTGGTCACATCCTGATTTTCCATACGGTTTAACTTTCTTTGACCCTCAGCATAATTGTGCTGCTATTTTGGGTATGAGATATTTTGGTGAACATAAAAAGGGAACATTGACTCTTGCTTGGGGTTGTGCAGCAAGAAACGGTTATGCATCTTGCCATGGCGGTATGAAACGTTATAATCTTCCTCAAAAATCATTCCAGGCTGCTGTATTTGGACTTTCAGGTTCAGGAAAATCTACAATAACGCATGCAAAACACAACAATAAATACGATATAACAGTGCTTCACGATGATGCATTTATAATTAATGTGCGTGATAAATACACAATAGCGCTAGAGCCTGCTTATTTTGACAAAACACAGGATTATCCTATTGGATGTGAAGACAATAAATATATTTTAACCCAACAAAATAATGGTGTAATACAAACAAAAGACGGCAAATTATTGTCTATAACAGAAGATATAAGAAACGGTAACGGACGGGCTGTTAAGTCAAAGTTATGGTCACCAAACCGTGTTGACCGTATTAATGAGCCTATTGATGCTATATTCTGGTTAATGAAAGATCCAACAATTCCACCTGTATTAAAGTTATCAGGTGCATCACTTGGTTCAGCTATGGGTGCTACACTTGCCACAAAAAGAACTACAGCTGAACGTCTTGCAAAAGGTGTTGACCCAAATGCTTTAGTTGTTGAACCGTATGCTAATCCATTCCGTGTTTATCCTTTGGAAATGGATTATACCCGGTTTAAGCAGTTGATTGAAGACGGTGTTGATTGCTATATCTTAAACACAGGTGAATTTATGGGTAAAAAAGTTGAACCTAAGCACACTTTAGGCATACTTGAAGCTATTGTTGAAGGTAATGCTAAATTTGAAAAATGGGAAAACTTTTCAGATATTCAAATTATGCACATTGATGGATTTGATACATCGTTTAACAATAACGAATACAAAGAACAATTCATTAAACGTATGCAGGATAGAATTAACTTTATAGCTTCACGTGAAACTGAAAAAGCTGGACTTGATAAATTGCCAAACGATGCTTTGGAGGCTTTAAACCGTGTAATTGAAGAAGCTAAATAAAAATAAATATGTAAATATTAAAATTAAAAAGTCTTACTTGCAAGTAAGACTTTTTGTTTAGATTTTGTTTTGTTCAGGATCTTGCCGTTATTGGATGCTGTCATATTCATAATTATCTTATAGGAGGCACTTTGTGTGGACAAAGTGCCCAAAACCGCAACCCGACTTGCCGCTTACATTCTTATTAATTTCGACCCAAGCCTGCGTAACTGGCGTACTAAGTGCGCTCAAACAGACTTGGCTTTGACATTGTCTCAATAAGTAATAATTGTTCGCGTCTGCGAATGGGTCGCAAATGTTGCATTCACTCCACTTTGTTGAATATAGACATTAAACATCTTTTCGTTGAATGTTTCCATTTCACTTTGACCAGATGCTGACAGCTCCTCTTGTAGGTGAAGCCATAGGTTGAGTCATGCAAGGGAGGGGGTTCTCTTGTAGAGTAATGAGTTCATCATTACATTTTAATACCACTTAGTGTAAACTGCTATATAAAATCCTAAAGTAATTTTAGAAAAGTTATAAAGCAAACTGGGTTAAAAATAGTATTTTACTTATATCTTCTTCACTTTCGTGGTTTTCAAAGACGTAGTTTAAACTAAATTTTAAATGCTGCTTGTGGAAATAATAGTTTAAACCGGCTGAATATTTAACAATTGAATCATTGCTTATTTTGCTATTTGGGTCAAAAAAATCATAACGAGTTACAAATTGAAGTTTGTCAGTAAGGTTATAACCTAAAGTCGTGTATAAACCATATGAATCTGTGTTTAAAAAAGTTTCACCGTTTGACTTGTCAGCTACAGCACATTCAAAATTAGCAAGAAATTTTTTATAAGAATACCCAATATAAGTTCCATACGTTGCATAATTTGTTTGATTTTTACCGGCATTAACCCCAGTTCCCATAACGAGATTGCCATATTTTTCTTCTTTCCCTGCAAATGGCTTGAAGCTAAGCCAGGTATTAAAATCTAATCCATCGTAACTATGAAGAAATTGACGGTTTGAATTAAACACACCTATTTGATAGTCAAAATATTTGTAACTGCCATCGTTAACCACACCAACTGAGCGAACATCACTATACCAGTCACCAATTTGAGCCTTGTCAATAAAAAGCTGGTTTAATTTTGACAGTTTACCTTCAAAACCAACACCGCTTCGTGTCCTGCCAAGTGTTATTGATTGGTTTTTGTTTATATTATGCCGCAAATAAAAATTTGAAATGGCATCAACAAAATAATTATCGTCGCTTGATTCAGGCACAGGGTCCATTGAAAATGTAAATGATGTCTTATTATCCTGAAAGTTTATAACAGTTGAAACCCAGGTATCAGGCGCATCATAAAACGAAAATTGTTTATCAATTCTCCAGTCATAAGCCAAATTCCCCTGATAGCCAAAACCCAAGTCAACATTTTTTATAAACTTACCGTCAACATTAAAAGCAGGTACCTTCAAATGAAATGGCTCACTTCCTATTTTTGTAACCGAACCTTGATACTCACGTTTTGATGGTTTTATGTTATAAATTGAATCAACACGCTTTTCTAAAAACACAGGTTTTAATTCGTGTTTTATTTCATTAACTAAGCTTGATTCAATTGTTCCCTCAATAATTTTATCAATTTTAGTTTCTTTTTGATTAACTTCACCATCAAGGCTATAATCAATAATAACAGGATTTTCAAACTCACCCGTTTCCTCAATTACAACAACAGCGTTTGCAGGAGTATATGAACTTATTATCATTATTAAAATTAGGCTTAAAATGTTTTTCTTCATAAATAATCGATTAAATATGTATACTATCATTATAATCACTATTTTCAAAAATAAGAAGTCCATATTGCAAATTTAATGCAAATAACTTAAAAAATTTTAAATAAAAAATTATGATAGCAGCGTTAAAGAATTTTTAAATGCTCATAATAT
>USEW01000025.1 GCA_900553845.1 uncultured bacterium | reverse complement strand
ATACCCTTCTTGTACAACTAGTTATAAGAGGAGCTATCAGCATCCAGTGTTTTATGAATATTAACATATTCTAAGAATTATAGTTAGCATCCTGTGATGTTAAGCTTCTGAACAGATTGAAAATTAAGGACTTGTATCCTTATTTTTTTACACTTTCGGGACGACACGATTTGTTTCAAATTGTCAATGAGCTTTTGTTAAAAAGCGAATTGGAACAATTTGATATCAGGTCATTAGCAATTCTTTTTTGTTCTACAAAAATTAGAATTGCTTGTGACGTGAAACGTCCGATACTTTGACAATGGTCGGGATGACACGATTTGAACGTGCGACCCCTTCGTCCCGAACGAAGTGCGCTACCAAGCTGCGCTACATCCCGTCATATGTTAAATATTTTGACTAGTGTAAGAAACAAACAAAACCATTAATATAACATAGAACAACCAACAGATTATTTGAAAAAGGCGACACCCAGATTCGAACTGGGGGATAAAAGCTTTGCAGGCTTCTGCCTTACCACTTGGCCATGTCGCCAAAATTTTAATGGAGCGGAAGACGAGGCTCGAACTCGCAACAACCTGCTTGGAAGGCAGGGACTCTACCAATTGAGTTACTTCCGCACTATTTTTATTGTCTCTTCTATTTTAAATGTACGATATTTGCTTTTAATCGTCGAGATGACACGATTTGTTTGAAATTTTCAATGAGCTTTTGATAAAAAGCGAATTGATAAAATTCATATCGGGTAATTAGCAGCTCTTTTTTTGTGTAACAAAAAATTAGAGCTGGTTTTACGCGAAACGTGCAACCCTTTCATTTATTGTTAGTATTCATTTTAGAATGTACAGTTTATTTAATGGTCGGGATGACACGATTTGAACGTGCGACCCCCTCGTCCCAAGCGAGGTGCGCTACCAAGCTGCGCTACATCCCGTTTATTTTATTTTAGTTTAACAATAATATAATTTATAGTCAAGTGGTTTATGGTATAATTTTAATATGAAAGAAGAATTAAATAAGATCAAAGAAAAATGTTTGACCTGTAAAAAGTGTGGTTTAGCTAAAACGCGTACTAATATTGTTTTTGAAGGCGGAATTCCTAATAATAAACTTATGCTTATAGGTGAAGCACCTGGATATTATGAAGATATGGAAGGTGTTCCTTTTGTTGGAAAAGCCGGACAACTGCTTGATAGAATCCTTGAATCAGTAGGCTTTTCAAGAAAACGAGATATTTATATATGCAACACGATAAAATGTCGTCCGCCTGAAAATAGAAACCCGCATGATTCAGAAAAAGAAGCATGCCGGGAATATTTAGAAGCGCAGATTAATATTTTACGACCCAAAATTATATTAATATGCGGTAATGTTGCTTTGCAATCCATGCTTAAATTGCCATATGGTATATCAAAAGCTCGTGGCAAATGGTATGACGGACCATATAATTCAAAAATGATGCCTATTTTTCATCCTTCTTATTTACTACGTAATGAAAGTCGTGAAAAGGGTAGCCCAAAATGGCTTATGTGGCAGGATATTCAAGAAATTAAAAAAATTTATGACAGTCTTGATTAATTTAGATTAATTATCATTTTATTCTGAAAACTCAACTTTTACTCCGTTTTTTGTATCTTTTATAATTATATTAGCTTGTTTTAATGTATCACGTATTTTATCTGCCATGCCCCAGTCTTTATTGTCTCGTGCTTGTGCTCGTTTTAAAAGTACACAATTCATTATTTCATTAATTGGTAACTTTTTTTCTTCGTTGCTTAGGAAATCTAATTTATCTATAATTTGACTTAAAGCATTATTGCATTTTTCACTCTCTTCACAGCTTGGATTTATATAACTAAAACCTAAAATATTTGATAGAATAATTAGTAATGCAAGATATTGTTTTATACTTTCGTTGTCTTTTATATCTATAAATTTATTTATTTGTGAGGCTAAATCAAATAATACGGCCAATGCTTTTGAAGTATTAAAGTCATTATCCATTGCAATAATAAAGCTTTCAAGTTGACTTATATTAAACTTTTCTTTAATATTAATATATTTTAGGTCGTTAATATTATTTATATCGATACTTAACTCATTAAATAAACTTGAAATATCCATATTTAATTGGTTTAAACCTTCATTAACAGCGTTGTTCAAACGTTTTACACCGTTTTTAGCAGAATTTAAAGCTTCATCATTAAACTCAACACCTGTTCGATAGTGATTTGTTAAAATAAATAATCGTATTGTATTCTTGTCGTATCTTTGAAGTAAGTCGTTAATTGAGATAAAATTATTTAAAGATTTTGACATTTTTTCTTTATTTATAGTAACAAATCCATTATGAAGCCAATAGTTTACGAATTTAACGCCATTTGCAGCTTCACTTTGAGCTATTTCATTTTCATGGTGTGGGAAAACAAGGTCAGCACCGCCGGCGTGAATATCAATAGTGTCACCTAAATACTTTTTAGCCATAGCCGAACATTCAATATGCCACCCTGGTCTGCCTAAGCCCCATGGGCTTTTAAACCCATGTTTTTCATCATTTTTCCATAAAGCAAAATCTAAATCATCTTCTTTTTTATCGCCAACTTGAACACGTGCGCCGCTTTTTATATCATCCAGCGGTTGTTTACTTAATTTTCCGTAGTCTTTAAATCTTTTGACACGAAAATATACATCACCTTGAACCTCATATGCGTATCCGTTATCAATTAATTTTTGGATAAGTGATATCATTTCGTTAATACATTGAGTTGCTCTGGGTTCATATGTTGGACATAAAACATTTAAATCTTCCATTGACTTTTTGAAAATATTATAATACTTATTAGCTATATCACTTGGCTCACATTGGTTTTTATCGGCTTTATTTAAAATTTTATCATCAACATCAGTTATATTCCGGCAATATTTAACGTCATAGCCCAAGAATTTTAAATATCGATATACAACATCCCATGTAATATAACATCTTGCATGGCCTAAATGCGGATTATCATAAACAGTTGGGCCGCAAACGTACATTTTGACTTCATTTTTATTAATAGGATTAAATTCCACGGGATTTTGTTTCATTGTATCGGATATTTTTAACATAATGCCTCTTTATTGGTTTTATTATTCTTAACTATTTTATACAAAATTTAATATAAATTCAACTTAACTAAAACGGCAATTTTTTATTTAACATATTTGAAGTTTTTAATTTTATCTGTTGTTTTTTTTATTTTTTAGTTATAATAATAATAAATTAATAAAATGTAAAATGGAGATAAAGGTATTTATGAAAGTAATATTAAAAAAGGAAGTTCAAAATTTAGGTGATGAAGGTGATATAATTAACGTTAAAGACGGTTATGCTAGAAATTATCTTCTTCCACAAAACTTGGCTGAAATCGCGACAAAGGGCGCTTTAGAAAATCGTGAACGATATATTGAACGTATTCAGGCTAAAGCCCAAAAGCTGCATAATGAAGCTTTAAATGTAGCAAAACAAATTGAAGAATTTGGTGAATTACAAATAGCTGTTAAAGCTGGTGAAAGCGGAAAACTTTTTGGAACAGTTACAACTAAAAAACTTGCTGAAGAGTTAAAAGCTGAATCAGGAATTGAAGTTGACCGTAAAAATATGACACTTGACGCACCTATTAATCATATTGGTGAATATAAACTTTTAATTAAGCTGACTTCAAAAGTTAAAACTGAACTTCGTGTTGTTATCGTTGCATCAGAAGTTTTAAAAGATAGAATTGAAGAAATTGAAGAAGATAATTCTAATCAAGAAGAAGCATAACATTTATTAAAAAAATCTAAACTTGTTTTTAAATCATTTAAATTAAACACTTCAAACACAATAATTGGTTCTAAATTATTGTGTTTTAGTGTATTTACTATTTTTGAAAAATCAAGTTGACCTATATTTATTGGATTGTGTGAATCATCATCACCAAAATTGTTATGAATATGCATATGATGAAGAATATCTTTATATTCGTTGAGCCAAATTTCAACGTCAATATCGGAATAAACATTCACATGTCCAACATCAAGAGAAGCTTTTAATTTTGGTGAGTTTATTTCTTGTATAACATTTTTAATAAAATCTGGTGTTTTTTCGTGAACATTTTCTAAAACTACAGTTAATTTTGTTTTTTCTATATCTTTAATAAAGATTTGCCAAAAATTTAGGAAATTTTTATCAAATTTTTTCTGTGCACCTTTGTGTTTTGTTGATTTTTTATTGGTGTGAAAAAGTAATGTTGATGCATTAATGCTTTTTGCAAGTGCTAGAGATTGATAGTATCGTTTTTCTGAAATTTTTTTTATTTCTTTATCCATAGATGCAATATTCAAATCAGAAAATTGACCATGCATTGTAATTTCGTTTTTAAACCCGCTTAAATTTTCACATAAATAGTCTTCAACTTGATTAAAACAATTATCAATATCAATATGTTTGGGCAAACGACTTATTTCTATGCCTAAATTAAGTTCTTTAGCTATTTTAACAACTTTGCTCAAATCTGGGTCTATGCTTGATGATAATAATAATTTTTTCATTTTTTATTTCTTTGTAACCTATAATATGACTATAATTATATTTTACATCAAAAACTAAACACATTGGTAATATTAAATTTGCAAGAAGATTATAAAATAAAAAAAACATAAGCTATTTTGAGGAATTTATTTGAATGAAAAAATCTTTTTTTAGTTTTTTTATTATGTTAGCAATGCTCACAAATTGTGGGTACTCTCAAATATCAGGTAATGTAAAAAAACAAACACAAAATGCAAACAGAAGCCGAATTATTGACAGTAAAACAAAAGAGCCAATTGGTAATGCAAAAGTAAAGCTGCCATCTAAAAATTTTATGGTTGAAACAGACACAAATGGTGAGTTTGATTTAAATGCACAAATTAAAGATAAAACAATTATGAGTGTTGAAAAAAATGGTTATAAACCTTTTTCATTAACTATTGATGAACATTCAAAACAAAAACCGTTTACAATAGGTATTGAAAAAAGCAAACCTTATGATATTGTCCTTGAAACTGATTTGTGTCATATTGGTGATGACGTTTTTTCGTCAAATAGTGCTAATGCAGCTGAGTTTAATGTTAAAGCTGTTGGACCTTTTTTAACTAAAAATTTCTCAATAAAAAAAGTACCAAAGGATAAACAATGTTACCTGACAATTGGCTCGGTCATTGGAATTGATACACAAATGGCAAAGCAAATGGGTCAATCAAAGGTCAAAATAGCCTATTCTTCTCCTGTTGAAATATTTTTTAATAATAAACAAATTGCCGAATTAAAAATAAACGGCGACAATCAAAAAATACCCATACCAAATGAACTTATTAAAATCGGACAAAATAATCAAATTACTATTAAAACAGGTCGCAATCTTTTTCAAACAGCTTATATTGACTACGATGATATTGAGTTAATGAATGTACTAATCGAGTTCAACTAATATTTATTTCTTATGCTGAAAGCTCTTTTTTATAGTCATTTGCAACGTGAAATTCTTTTGACCCTTGCATTTTTTCTCTAAGCCATATTCTAAAATGCGGTACAACAAAACCAAGCACAACGCAACTTAGAGCCATTGTTGACATGACAACACTAATTTTGCTGGCTTTGGATTTTTTTACAAATTTGTCAATAAGACTATCATTTGTTGATACTTTTTTGCATTTTGTATAATATTCATCCAAATCATCAGACAAATTTCTCAATTCTTTTGTATCGATAAATTGTGAAGTGTCAAGCTTTTTACTATCAGTTTTTTTAAATGCTGTTTTAACACGTTCAAAAAATGACTCTTTTGATGAACTTTCAGGTTTAAATATATGCTTAAATTTTTCTTTTAATGTTTTACTTTCCATGAAATTTGAAATAATATCTGTATCTTTTGCAAATTTCACCATCAAATTGTCAGTGTTATCTTTTAAAAATTTTAAAACACTAACTTCAGCCTCGCCCTCAAGTTTTTTTAACTCGTCAACTGATATATATAAATATTTTGTTAAATCAATTTTATCAAGCCCCTGATGTTTTTTTATAAACTGCTTAAATGAATTTTCATCAACTTTTTTAACAGATTTATCTTTTAATAATTTTATAAGGTCATTAGTTGGGTTATTTTTAACAAATTCTTCCAACTTTCCTTCTTTAATGGCTTTTTTAACTAAATCAATATCAGTTAAGGTTTTTGCAGCCTCCTTAAATGCTTTGATATCTTTTTTGAGATTGCCATTTTTAATTCCTTCTAAAAAGTCTTTTGAATTTAACACCCGAATATCTAGATCAACAGGCACATTGCCAAACTTATCACTAGCTTTTTGAAGCCCTTTTAACACAGGCGTATTTAATCCGTACATAAAAATCCAAAATGAGCCTTCGGATAATGCAAATTCCAAAAATTCGCTTTTATTTCTTGATTCGGTAAGCCGGCTTGCAGTAATGGCGCCGTCAATAAGCATCATGTTTTTAACAGGGTCTAAAGCAAAATCCTGAATAGCATGGGTCATCCCCCCCTGAAAGCTAACTTGACCAGTTAATGTTTTGTTTTTGGGTTCATTGTTTTCATTTTGTTGTTTTAATTTTTTAGCAACATTATGTTTTGTTATTAGGTTTCTTAAATTGGCCGTAGCTTTATACATTAAAGCTGTAGCTAAAGTTGCAAAAACAAACTTTGAACCAAAAAGTGTTTTAAATTTTTTTTCGTTATTTTTAGCAGATTCTATGGATTTTTTTACAGTATCGTTTGGTGCATTATTAATAGCAAAATTAAGCACTGATTTTGGTGCTTTTGTAAATAAACGTATGTCAACATTAGGATCTTGTTTTGCTGCTTTATATATAGTTTTATCAAATAATTTTTTGCATATAGGAAGCCCAAATAACCATATAAATTGAGTTCCAAATTCATCAATAGCTCTATCTTTTGCTTCAATCTGACCGCCTGCACTATTTGATGTTGCTATTGAACCTACTGCATTTATTGTATCCTTAATGCCTAATGGCACAATTGATGATGGATTACCGCAAGCTGAGATGAAACTTGATGATATACTTGAAAATGACATGATTTTATAGTCCCCACACAAGATTCATCAATAAAACTATTGATGAATCTTTTAAATTTATTAATATGTTAATGTTAAGCTTTTTCAAAATATTTTACACTTTATACATTCTCTTACTTTTATTTTAAAAACGAACATTTTTTTTTTTGCTAATTTTCAACAATTTTTTAACAAATTTTAACATTTTATTTATTTATTAAATCAAGACAAACATAATTTCCCATTAAATATCCTGCAACAGCTACAACAAATGGTGTTGACCCTGGTGATATTTTGTTTATTTCATATTTTTTATTATCTTTATCACAATATTCTATCTTTGATTTAATTATTTTATCAATTGCTTTTTTAGGTTTTTCGCTGCTATAGCAAACGGGTAGATTAACTTCTATTCCTTCTTTTTTTAAAATACGTATTATATTTTTTAAAAAATTACAATTAATATTTTTAATTTTCGATATATCACAAACCTTTAAACAACTTGCATCAAGTCTATTGCCGGCACCAAAACTTGTAATTATTTTAATATTGTTTTTATAACAATATTTAATAAGTTCAATTTTAGATTTCATTGTATCTATTGCATCAATAACATAATCTATTTGTTTGTCTTTAAATATTAGTTCATTTATGTCATTTGTATAGAAACAATCAAATACATTTATTTTTGCATTTTCATTAATATTAAGGATACGATTTTTAAAAAGTTGTGTTTTTTTCTCTCCAATAGTTGAATTTAAAGCGACAAGTTGTCGATTTAAGTTTGAATAATTTACATCATCAAAATCAACAATGGTAAATTCCCCAACTCCTGCACGAGCAAGAGAGTCGAGTGTATATCCTCCAACACCGCCAAGACCAAAAACAGCTATGTGTATGTTTTCAAGTTTTTTTTGGAAGTCTTCACCCCACACTATTTTATTTCGACAAAAAATATCTTTATTCATAATTATTTTATCTGCGCGGCGGCAAATTTTGCCGCCGCGCAGATATTTATATTTCCTTAATTTGTTATTTTGCTAAAGCAGCTTTTATTAAATCATTCAACAATTGTGGATTAGCCCGACCTTGTGTTTGCTTCATAACCTGACCAACAAAAAAGCCGAATAATTTTTCTTTTCCTGCTTTGTATTGCTCAACCTGGTTTGGATTGGCTTTTATAATATCTTCGATAATTTTATTTAAAGCACTTGTATCAGAAATTGCTCCCATTCCTTCTTTTTCAACAATTTCTTTTACGTTGCCACCATCTTTTAAAAGTTTTATAATTAAGCTTTTAGCAATATTATTTGTAATTGTTTTATTTTCAATTAATTGAATTAAATCTTTTAACATACCTGGAGTCAATTTAGTTTCATTAATAGTGCATTTATTTTCTTTTAAGTAAGCTGTAACTTCGCCCATTAAAAAATTTGAAGCCATTTTAACGTTAGTACCAAGTTTTATAACCTCATCAAAAAATAAAGCCGTTTCCATTTGCTCAACAATAACATTAGCATCGTATGGGGTTAATCCCAATTCAACATATTTATCACGTTTAGCTTGAGGTAATTCAGGCATTTTAGCTTTAATTTCATCAACCCAATTTTGAGATATTTCAAGTGGCATTAAATCAGGTTCTGGGAAATAACGATAATCGTGAGCATCTTCTTTACCACGCATAGATTTTGTAATACCTTCATTATCATCCCAAAGTCTTGTTTCTTGAACGACAGTACCGCCATCTTCAACAATTTCAATTTGTCTATCAATTTCATACTCAATAGCTCTTTGAAGTGCACGGAAACTGTTAACGTTTTTTATCTCAGCACGGGTACCAAATTCTTTAGCACCTTTTTCCATAATAGATATATTTGCATCACATCTCATTGAGCCTTCTTCAAGGTTTCCGTCACAAACATTTATATAACGTAAAACAGTTCTTAATTCTTCCATATAAGCACGAGCTTCATCAGAACTTCTCATATCAGGCTCAGAGACAATTTCAAGAAGCGGAGTTCCTGCACGGTTTAAATCAACAAGTGAATAAGCTGAGCCTGCAATCCCACTTGCACCAGCATGAACAAGTTTACCTGCATCTTCTTCCAAATGGGCACGTGTTATACCTATTCTTTTACCATTTATATCTAAATAACCGTTGACACATATTGGTTTATCGTATTGTGAAATTTGGTAACCTTTTGGTAAATCAGGATAAAAATATTGCTTACGGTCAAATTTGCAATATCTTGGTATTTCACAATTTAAAGCAAGACCACATAAAATCCCCATATTAACGACTTCTTTATTTAATACAGGTAATACACCCGGCATTCCTAATGTAATAGGGCTTGTGTGACTATTAGGTTCAGCTCCAAATTCTGTGCTATCAGGCGCAAAGATTTTAGATTTTGTTTTTAACTGTGCATGAACTTCCAAGCCTATTACAACTTCATATTTATCACGTATACTACTCACTTGTTTTTACCTCTTTTTTCTTTCATTAGTATTAATTATTTTACAATTAATGACTTTCCTGTCATTTCACTTGGTTGGCTAACCCCCATTATATCCAAAATTGTAGGTGCAACATCACATAAAGCACCATCATTTCTTAAATTGATTTTTTCATTATGGTTTGTAATAACGATAAAAGGAACCGGATTTGTTGTATGCGCGGTTTGAACCGCATGGGTTTTTGGATTTTCCATACACTCAGCATTACCATGGTCAGCAGTTAAGAGCATAGTCACATCTTTATCCATAGCTTTCTGTGCAATTTTTCCAACACACCTATCAACAAACTCAACTGCTTTAACAACAGCATCAAAATTACCAGTATGACCAACCATATCTGGATTTGCAAAATTGACTAAAATAAACTGATATGTTTTATCATCCAATGCGCTTAAAACATTTTCACATACTTCTTTTGCACTCATTTCAGGTTGCATATCGTATGTTGCAACTTTTGGAGAATTAACAAGAACCCTTGTTTCCAATTCACCTTTTTTTTCAACACCGCCATTAAAGAAAAATGTAATGTGAGCATATTTTTCTGTTTCAGCAGTACGAAATTGGTTGATTTTATTATCTTCAAATACGTCAGTTAAAATATTTGTAAGTTTTTGTGGCGGGAAAGCAATTGGTAAAGTAAACGTTTCATCGTACTGGGTTAAAGTTACATAATAAAGATTATCCAAAACCTCCATACGTTCAAACCCCGTAAAATTAACAAAAGTTAAAGCTTTTGTAATTTCCCGTGCTCTATCAGGACGAAAATTAAAGAAAATTATTGCATCTGAGCTTTTTATTCGTGAATCGGGAACATCACAAATAGTTGGTTTCACAAATTCATCAGTTTCATCTTTTTTATATGAATTTTCAATAGCTTCTTTTGCAGATTTAGCTTTTTGTCCTTCACCTAAAACAAGTGCATTATATGCTTTTTCAACACGATCCCAACGGTTGTCTCTATCCATAGCCCAATATCTTCCCATACAAGATGCAATTTGAGGAAGATGTCGTTTTTTTAATTCTCCTTCAATAATTTCAACATACTTTAACGCGCTTTTAGGAGGCGTGTCACGACCATCAAGGAACGCATGCACGTATACTTTTTTTAACCCTTTTTTTGCTGCAAGGTCAATAAGTGCAATCAAGTGTTCAAGCGAACTATGAACGCCGCCATCAGACAACAATCCGAAAAGATGAAGTGACGAATTGTTTGCTTTACAGTGATTAATTGCACTTAAAAATTGTTCATTTTTATAAAACGAGCCGTCTTTTATTGCATTATTTATTCTTGATAATTCTTGGTAAACAATTCTCCCGGCACCTAAATTTAAGTGTCCGACTTCTGAATTACCCATTTGTCCCTGAGGTAAGCCTACATATTCTCCATCTGCACGGATTTGGGTATAATTTTGTGTTTCTTTTAGTTTATCAAAATTTGGGGTATTATTCATTTTTGTACCGTCTTTTGGACAACCTTCAACATTTATTCCAAATCCATCCATAATACACAATAAAACTCGTTTGCTCATTTTATATTTCCTTTATTCTAAATACTTTTATACTTTATATTATCCCAGAAAAAAAAATGTTGTAAAATAATAGATTAATGCACCTAAAATTAATGATGGTGCAAATGGAAATTGTTTTATGTCATTGTTTAACTTTGTCATTTTTAATAGTTTATATGAGCTTAAAATTCCGCTTAAAAACAAAACTATTATGTTTATTATGTTATTTATATAAAAATGACTTAAAATAGTTGAAATAGCAAATATAAATAAAAGTAAAATTAAACTATATTCTTTTTTATTTAATAACCCCTTTATAAATTGAGGCAAAACCGATATAACCTGAATTAAAAAACTTAAAATAATTATACCAAATAGTGATTTAAAACCAAATATGGAGCCAAGTCCCATTAATACGTATGAATCTCCTTCTCCAAAAGCGCGTTTTTTTATTATTTTATAAAGTAAATACGTTAAAATTTCTAAAAACAAAAAACCTGCTATTGCACCAAAAATAGAATCTATTAAATTTTTATTCAAAAAATTATACAATAAACCTAAAATGGTTAGGATATAAGTATGGCTTGTAAAGATAACTTTTTCTTTAATATCTGTCATAAAAATAACAATAAGCAAAGAAACAAAGACAAAATAAAAAATTAAGTTTAAACTTAAGCCATATTTTAAAAATAATCCATCATAAGCTGCTGCATTCAAAAATTCAATTATTGGATATTGTATGCTTATTTTTTTTTCACAATATGCACATTTGCCTCTTAAAAATAAATACGAAACAACTGGGATATTATGATACCATTTAAGTTTATTTAGACATTTAGGACACTTTGATGGAGGAAATATTATTGATTCATCAGACAAACTTCTTAATATGACTACATTTAAAAAACTACCAATGCACAGACCAATTAAAAAAATATATATAAAAAGCCATATTTCAAAATTATTAATTTGAGTTATCATCATTTTTCTCACTTAAAATTTGAAAAAGTTGTTTTAATGCCTTTTTTAATAGGCGTGAAACCATCATTTGATTTAAATTCAGTAATGCTCCAATTTCTCTTTGGGAATAGCCTTCAAAAAAAGTAAGTTTCACTACATCTTGAAGCTGTTTATCAAGTTGTGATATAGCTTCTTTAACTTCAAGTTTGTTTTCGTTTATGGATTTAAAATCAATCAGTTCTTCGTGATTAATAAGTATATTCTCTGATATTGTATATTCATTATCAAGTGATATCTGTTCAAGTGAAATAACGTTTTTTCGTCTATCATACTCCATAACATCATTAATTTTTTCAATTGGCATTTGAAGAACTTTTGCTATATCGTAATCAGTCGGGTTTTCAATATTATTAGCAATTAAACTTGATCTTATTTGTGAAATACGATAAGCAAGCTCCTGGATTGCACGTGATGGTCTAATCATAGCTATTTTATCGCGAAGGTAGTGTTTTATTTCACCAGTAATTTTATATGTAGCATATGTTTTAAATTTGTTGCTCACATCGCTTTTATAAGAATTTATAGCTTTTATTAAACCCAAAGCACCAACTTGAATTATATCCTCTATAGGGTCAGTGCTTCGTCTTGCAAGACCTTTTGCAATTCTGTTTACAAGAGGCATATATGCCATTAGAATAAGCGTTTCATAATGTTTTTTTGTCTTCGTATCATTTTCTGTTTCGTATTTGTGAAGCCATAAAATTATGTCATCATTATTAAATTCATCGTTTGGTATATTTTGCATTTTTTTCAACATTTCCATATATGTAAATTATAAATGACCTGTCAAATCAAGTCAAAAAAAATACAAAAAAACATATAAATGCTTGACAAATAATTTATATTTTAGTTATTATAACTTATGTTGTAGTTTCTGCACTTATTTTTTTGATTTAAAGCTTAATCAATAAAAAAAGCTTGTAGATTTTATTGTGCATAATAGCTTAATTAAGTAAGAAGAATAGTAAAAAAGAGGACAAATTTATTATGAAGATTCAAAATGTAAATGCTTTTAAAACAAATCAACAAAAAAATCATGCTCAAAGCTTTAAAGCGGGAAAACTTAATATTTTAGCAATGTCAGATAATCATGGTAATGTAAGGACTTTGCCAAATGTTGAAAAAACAATTAAAAAATTTAAAAATGAAATATTCCCCAAAGGTGATGAAAAAAGTACTGTAAATATTTTTGCAATTGCCGGTGATTATTATATTAATCCTTCAAAAAAAGGATTTCTTACGCCTATGAACCGAAATAAAACAAATGGTGATGTCCAAGCTGGCTTTTTAACAAAACTTATAAATAGTGTAAAAAATGTATTAAAGACATCATCACGTTTTGAAACAGTATTTACTTTGGGAAATCACGATTTAGATGGCGGTGACAAGTTTATTATGAACACCTTAGCATCACAACCCTTAACCACAATTATGACAAATGTTGATATGAAAAAGTCACCAATAGTCACTGATTTAATGAATCAAGGAAAAGATATCGTTCAATCAAAAGTCATTGAAATTGATGATGATAAAGATCCAAACTTAAAACACCATGCTTTATTTTTAGGAGTCACAATACCTTCTATGGATTTTTATAACCCAGGGTTATTAAAAGAGATGGAATTTTATGATAATTCAAACAAAAAAGATGCCCAGTTGAAAGAAGACGATTTACAAGAAACTTTTGAAAGCGTTTGGCAGCAGGTGTCAGATTTTAAGGAAAAATATCCAAAAGGTGCCGTTATATTGTCATCACACACAGGCAATAGAATTTCAGAAATGATACGTGAGCATGTTAGCGATATTGATGTAATATTAAATGGGCATGACCATGTTGAAACGATATCTTTTCAAGGTAAAACAACCATTTTTTCATTGGGTAAGGACAATGAATTATTGCTTGGCTTAAGTTTTGAATTTGATGATTTAGGCGATTTAAAAACAATACGTGAAAATTCTTATCATCCTTTAATAATAGACATGAATGACGGGCAACAAAGTGAAATGAAAGACTTTTTGGATGAAAATTTTAAAGAAGACGTTACTCCAATTGTCGCCGTTCGAGATTTAAGCGGAGAAACTAATATGCTTCATTACGATGAATCAATACGTTTTTCAAATAGTTATCTTGCAAACTATTTAACCTCCGCTGTAAAACGTTCCGTTCGAGAAGTTAGACCATCAATTGATGCTATTGCAATTCAGTCTTCAGTTATTCGTGGTGGAATAAAAGATAGATCAAGTAATCTTGACTTAATGAAAGTGTTTGATGGCGTAAGTGAAGACCTTGCTACTGTTAAGGTTGGAAAAGTCAAAGGCAACCAGCTTATGGACTTGATTGTTGAAAACGTTAATGATAATTTAAAAAATAAAACAAGAAACACTCTTCTTCAATGGTCAGATATTCAAGTTAATCGAACACTTATAGCAAAAATTAATAGTGGTGAAGTCAAAGATAAAAAATATGAAGATGCAATAAGAATTCGCGATAAAAAAACAAAAGAATTTGTGCCGCTTGAATCTGATAAAAATTATGAAATTTTGTTGCCTGAAAAGTATCTTCTAAAAGAAAATATTAAATCGCCAAAATTGATACGAAATCAATTTGAATCAATTGAGGGTACTTATGATTCGTTTTTACGCCAATATTTAGATGATGTAAATTATGAAGTTGTAATAACTTCAAAAACAAAGGAAGAAAGAATTATTTAAAATAAAAATTATTTTATGAAACTTAAACCGGTATAATATTTATGCCGGTTTTTTCAATATTCATTAATGTAAATTA
>USEW01000024.1 GCA_900553845.1 uncultured bacterium | reverse complement strand
TTATATTCATTGGAGTTCTTATTTCGTGGGAAAGATTAGCAATAAATAAATCTTTTGATTTTATATTCTCATCTTTTTCTTTCAATTGTTTTTCTAAAGAATTAGTTGCTTCTATATATTTTTGTAAATCTCTTACCAAAAACAAAATGTTATCTTTCATTCGGTACAAAAATATGTTTTTAATTGTTTTATTTCCATCTACATATAATGTTATATCTCCTGAATATGAACCAGATTCAAAACATGCCTTTATCATATCTTTATATATTATTTCATTCCCTTGATAATTAAATACTTCTTTTAATGTTTTATATTCACCTTTATTTATATATTGTATATTTTGATCTATATCTGCAATTCCTATTAAATCTTGTATTCTAGAAAATAATTCTATCATTTTATTTTTGTCTATAAATTCATTTAATAATTTTTATAATAATTTGTCTAGTGATAGTTTATTTTTCTTTTGGATAATAATATTTCTTTTTATTTTCTTAGTAGTTATATCAATAATATTAATAAATAAAAATTTTTTATAATTAGAGGAAAAAAGATATGATTATTGAGAAAATTAATGAACCAAATGATTTAAAAAAACTCACAATTGAAGAATTAAACGACCTTGCCTGCGAAATGAGAAAATTTATAATAAAAAAAGTTAATACAACAGGGGGTCACTTAGGACCTAATTTAGGGATTGTCGAAACTACAATTGCAATGCATTATGTTTTTAATTCACCTGAGGATAAAATAATATATGATGTATCACATCAATGTTATCCTCATAAAATATTAACAGGAAGAAAAGAATGTTTTACAAATTGTGATAAATATTTTAAATATTCAGGCTACACAGCACCTGAGGAAAGTTGTCATGATTTATTTAAAGTCGGGCACACTTCAACATCTGTCAGTCTTTCATTGGGAGCTGCAAAAGCAAGAGATTTGAAAGGTGAAAAAGGAAATATAATTGCACTTATTGGCGATGGCTCGCTATCAGGTGGGGAAGCTTATGAAGGACTTAATAATGCTTCACTACTAAAAGGCAATTTAATTATTGTTGTAAACGATAATGATATGTCAATTGCTCAAAATAGTGGCGGATTATATCAAAATCTAAAACTCTTAAGAGAAACAAAGGGTGAATCTAAGCTTAATTTCTTTAACACATTGGGATTTGATTATATATATGTTGATGAAGGTAATGACATTCAAAAAATGATTGATGTATTTAAGAAAGTTAAAGATATTAATCATCCTATTGTAGTCCATGTAAAAACTCAAAAAGGTGCCGGTTTAAAATGTGCAGAAAATAATAAAGAAATGTTCCATTGGATTTTACCAAACACATTAGATGAAAATAATGAGCAAATTCAATGTAAGAGTATAAATGTCGAAAATTATAACTCAATTACAACCGATTTTATATTGAATAAAGCAAAGGATGACAAAACTGTTGTGGCTATTACTCCTGCAACACCAGGGGCATATGGCTTTACAAAAGAATTTAGAGAAAAATTGGGTGAAAATAAACAGTATATTGATGTTGGAATAGCAGAAGAACACGCTGTTGCTTATGCTTCCGCTCTTGCCAAAAGTGGTGCAAAACCATTTTTAGGGGTGTTATCATCATTTATTCAAAGAACATATGACCAGCTTTCGCAGGATTTATGTTTAAATAACTCCCCAATAACTCTTCTTATATACTGGGGTGCAATAACTGGTGCTGATGCTACTCATTTGGGTATTTTTGATATTCCAATGATGTCAAACATACCAAATCTTGTATACCTTGCTCCAACAAACAAAGAGGAATATCAAGCTATGCTTGAATATGCATATAAACAGACAAAATATCCGCTTGCAATCCGTGTGCCTTTTGGGGAATTGGTTTCAAACGGTGAAGTTGATAATACAGACTATTCAATTCTAAATAAATTTAAAGTTACAAATAATGGCGAAAAAGTTGCAATAATAGGACTTGGTAATTTTTATCATTTAGGCGAAAAAGTTGCTAAAAGCATAAAAGAAACTCATAATATTAATGCAACTTTAATTAATCCAAAGTTTATTACAGGTGTTGATAATGAACTTCTTGAAACTTTAAAAGAAAATCATAACCTTGTTGTAACACTTGAAGATGGTGTTATTAATGGCGGTTTTGGTGAAAAAATAACTCGTTTTTATGGCAATTCAAATATGAAAGTCTTAAATTATGGCGCAAAAAAAGAATTTACAGATAGAGTTCCATTGGACGAACTTTATAAACGCTATAGATTAACACCTGAACAAATTGTTGAGGATATTTCAAAATATATTTAATATTTTTTAAGTTATCAAAAAAAAGGAAGCAAAAATAAACTTTTTGCTTCCTTTTTTATTTTACAGCTATAATTTTAAACAGCTACTTTTTTGCGGATTTTAACTGTGCCATTACATTCCATAACTACATCTTTTTCCATAATAATTTCATCTACCATATCAGCTTCAATAATGCCGGATTTTGGATTTTTAACTGACATAATGCTGCCTTTAATTTTGGCATCAACGTCTGAGTATTCAAATGATAAATCGGTATTTTCCATTGTGCAATCAATAAGTTTCAAATTTTTGCAATAGCACAAAGGCTGGGTACCTATAATCTTACAGTTAACAAGGGTCAAATTTTGGGAAAACCAACCTAAATACTCACCTTTAACATAACTATTTTCGACAATTATATTTTTACTGTGCCAGAATGCATCTTTTGTATCAAGATAAGAATCTTTTATGTTTAAATTTTCAATATATTGAAAAGAATATTTCCCTTTCATATTTATATTTTTTATTTCAATATTTTTTGAATCAAAAAGAAAATATTCGGAAATTATATGTGTATCATATATTTTTAAATTATCCGACTTCCAACCAAATTCTGATGAGTTAATATTACACTTTTTGATTATAATATTCTCGCATTCACGAATGCATTTTATTCCATATATTTTAGAATTTTCAATATTTCCATTTTTTGAATACCATATGGGAGCCCGAGTTTTTTCATCCATTTTTGAATTTATAAGTGAAAAGTTTTCACCATGCCACATGGGATATCGAAGCGAAAAAGAACAATCAATAACATTATAATCTCTACATTCTTTTAAAACAGATTCACCATCCATTGGTCCTTCAAAATTACAATTAATAATTTGAGCATCATTAATATTGTATAATGCTCTTTCTTCATCAAACGTTTTGTTTTGAACTAACTTTTTCATAGATAATCTCCTTAACCATATTTTTTCTGTTAATTATATTTTTAAAATCTATTTGAGATAAAATAATAGCCGATGCCATAAGAATGCATCCTAAAAATTCGTAAAAATTTAAAGTTTCGTTAAGCAGAACCATTCCACCCAAAACAGCAAAAATAGCTTCACTACTTAGAATAAGCGTTGCTAAAACTGGTTTTACTGCCTTATAGCCAAACAACTGTAAAGTATAAGCAACACCTGTTACAATAACTCCGGCAAATAGTAAAGGTTTGTACCCAGCCAATATTGAAGATAAAAGCGGAGTTTCAAAAATAAACATAAATGGAAGTGACAATATGCCTACTGTCAAAAACTGTAGGCTTGAAAGTTTCATTGTGCTGCATTTTGTTGAATAATGGCTTAAAACAAGCAAATGTATTGAAAAGAAAAACGCGCTTAATGTTAAAAATATATCATAAAATTCAAATCTTAAACTCTCTTTTACGCATAATAAATAAAGCCCTATAACTGAAAGAATTATACTTATAACTACATTAGGTTTTATCTTTTCTTTTAAAAATAAAGAAATAATAGGTACAAAAATAATATATAAAGATGTAATAAACCCTGCTTTCCCGGCTTGGGAATATATCATTGCATACTGGTTAATTGAAAGTGCAATAAAAAGTATTATGCCTGAAATTATTGAACCTTTAATAAGCGTTAATTTCTGTGAATGGCTTTTTTTGTGTGGATGTTTTTTATCATTAAATAAAATTAAAGGCAAAAGACAGACTGCACCCAAAAAACATCTTACTGCGTTAAAAGTAAACGGTCCCATATATTCCATACCTGATTTTTGTGCAACAAATGATAATCCAGCTATAAATGCTGAGGCAAATAAGCATAAATTGCATATAAAAAATAATTTTTTTTGTGTTATTTTCATACTTTTAAAACTTCTCAACTTGTGTAATAATAACAGTATATGCATTGATAGTTACTCTAAGTCAAATTTTTTATTATAAAAGTTAAAAAGGATTAAGAAATATGTACACAATTAAAGAAGTTGCGAAAAAAATGGATATCTCTGAGCATACCCTTCGTTTTTGGGCAAAAAGCGGTTTATTTCCTTTTATAAAAAGAAACGAAAATAATATTCGTCTTTTTTCAGATGACGATTTAAACTGGGTTAAAATAGTAAAGTGTCTTCGTTCAGTTGGTACAGATAATAAATCAATAAAACGTTATATTGATTTATGCATAGCAGGAGATTCAACAATAAAAGAACGTTTTGGCATAATTCAAAGTACAAAAGCAAAAGCACTTAAGCAAATGGAAGAAATTAAAAAACAGTTAGATCTGCTTGAATATAAAGAAAAATTTTACCAGAATTTGATTAAAAATAATTTAAAAGACAGTTGGAATCCTATGAATAACAGTCTTACTAAAAATGAAGTTGCTTGTTAAAAAACATATTTTATTGAGATAATATTTCATTTAAATCATCAACTGGTGTGGTTATTGGTGAAATATTAAATTTTTCAACTAAAATATTTAAAACATTTTTCGATACAAAAGCAGGCATTGTTGGACCAAGTTTAATGTTTTTTATACCTAAATACAGAAGTGTTAAAAGTATACATACTGCCTTTTGTTCATACCAAGATAAAATAAGTGATAGTGGTAAATCATTAACATCACAATTAAAAGCTTTTGCAAGTTCAGTCGAAACTTTAATAGCACTATAAGCATCGTTGCATTGTCCCATATCAAGAAGTCTAGCAATGCCATTTATGTCACCTAAATCAAGGTCATTAAATCTATATTTTCCACAAGCAAGTGTTAAAATTAAAGTATCTTTTGGAGTTTGTTTTACAAATTCAGTATAATAATTACGTCCGGGTTTCGCGCCATCGCATCCACCAACTAAAAATATATGTTTTATATCACCTGATTTAATTGCTTCAATAACTTTAGGAGCAACTTGCAAAACGGTGTTGTGTCCAAAACCGACAGTTAAAGTGTCACCTCCATTAATACCTGTCATTTTTTTATCTTCTTTATAGCCTCCAAGTTCTATTGCTTTATTAATAATTGGAGTAAAATCTTTGTTTTCATCAATATGGTTTATTTCAGGATAGCTAACAATAGATGTTGTATACACTCTATCTTTATAGCTTTCTTTAACTGGCATTATGCAATTTGTTGTAAATAATATTGGGGCAGGAATATTTTCAAATTCTTTTTGTTGATTTTGCCAAGCAGTGCCATAATTCCCTTTTAAGTGGGAATATTTTTTTAACTTTGGATAAGCATGAGAGGGCAACATTTCACTGTGGGTATAAATATTTATGCCTTTACCTTCTGTTTGCTTTAAAAGTAACTCTAAATCGTGTAAATCATGTCCCGTTATCACAATAAACGGACCTTTTTCGATATTTGTACTTACTTTTGTTGGATTTGGATTGCCATAAGTTTGAGTGTTTGCTTTATCAAGCAATTCCATACATTTTAAGTTAATCTCACCTGTTTTTAAAACTAAAGCAAGCATGTCATCTATTGATAGATCTTTTGAAATAGATGTTAATGCTTCATAAAAGAAATTATTTACATCAGCATCAGAATATCCTAAAACATAAGCATGATGGGCATAAGCTGCTATTCCTTTTAATCCAAAAAGTACTAAAGATTTTAAACTTCGTATGTCTTCATTTGCTTCCCAAACAGTTTTAATATCAAATTTTTTATCACAGCCTATATTTTTTTTAACTTCATCAATATATTTTGTTATATAATCATCATCAAAATTAACATTTGTAATCGTAACAAAAAGACCGTCTATAATGAGTCTTATATTTTTATCGTTTTTTTGTGAGCAATTTGCAAGTTCAATTAATGAATTTGTTAACAAATCCTGAAAATTCGAAGTTTGAGGTGTTTTACCACAAACACCATATTTTATGCAACCTTGCCCATTTGCTGTTTGTTCACATTGAAAACAAAACATATTTATCAAATATTTCCTTTCATTACTAAAATTAAAAATATTTATCTGTTCTTTGTTATTATATATAAAAAGCAGTACTAATCAACATTATTTATATTTTAATTAATAAAAATTTACTACTTTCAATTGCAAAAACTTTATGTTCTTCATCCTTTTTAAATAATAGCATTTCATCTTTATTTAAAGTAAATTTTTGTGCATTAAAATGCATTTCGATTTTTCCTTCAAGAAGATAACAAGCAGCATCACAAGCTGATGTATGAGTGTCAATAATTTCATTTTTTTTTAATGCGACTACGGATAAAGAACTATTTTTGTTTTCAATTAAAACATTTCGCTCGAATTTGTTATTTTCGTAACTTGCTAAATCTTTAGCTTTCAATACATTATAAAACATTATTTCCTCCTAATTTTGTTTAAATATTTTAATTAAATATTAACCTGGATAATATACAATAAACATTGGTCAATCAGTCAATTTAGAAGATAACAAAAATTTTCTTTAAACAAGGAAAGTTTTTAATTCTTAAAATAATCAAGAAGACTCAAAAGATTACCATTAATATGTCGTCAAAAATATAAATATTCAAACTTTAAACTTAAATAAAAAAACTCCTTTAAAAGTTTAATTTGCACTTTAAGGAGATTTTAAATAATATATAGTACCCTCAAGGGAATTCGAATCCCTGTCTACACCGTGAAAGGATGAAAATAATGTCTTTAATAATTTTTATAATATTTATAAAGTTTATAAAACCGCATAAAATCAATAAATTTGATTTTATAATTTTTATGATTTTTATAAAGTTTATAATTTTTGTGAGCATTTTGTGAGCATTTTTTTAATAAAAAAATTCCCCCGACCTAAAATTGGACGGGGGATTTATATATATGTGGGTAAATACATAGTGAGGAAAAGGAAAAATTATATTTTTGTTAAATACCACCTAACTTTATTTCTAATAAACTCACCTATTTCATTTTGCTTTATTTCAGAATAAGCAGGGAGGTAGATTATATCAATTTTTCCAACAGATGATGTGTTTGGATGTGATAAACCAAATTCATAATGTGTTAAAACATTGTTTACATTTATTAAATATTTTTTACACAATTGTGCAACAAGCTTGAAACAAGCTTCACATTGAACTTTTGTTAATGGATATGGGCCAACATTTTTCGAATTTTTAAAATTAAACATACCACACATTGCAACGCCTATTGACCCAGTATTACCACCGCCACAATGAGCAGCATACTTGCCGTCATAACAATTTTCGTTGTCCTCAACTTTAAATTTGCCGTTTATTGTTTTGCCGTTTTTGTCTATTAAAAAGTGGTAATGTTCTTTATCTATTGCGTTTGGAAACCATCCGCCCGCTGTCCAATGAATTATTATTTTATTCATTTTCATTCCCCTTTTATAATATCAATTCTGTGATGTGCTGATTTTGTTGACTCTTCAACTTTAACCATACGTTCAATAAGGTTATTGTGCTTGTCTTGTTTTTCTTCAAGTCTTCTTATCTGTTCCTCAATAAATTTTATCGACATAGACAATCCACCAATAAATATACCTGCAGATAATATATTTATCACAATAACAAGTAAAAATTCATGCGTTATGGTCATATTAACCCTTTTTTAAACTGTATAGCGTTTTATTCATCTTTTCAACACATTCCTCAATAGCTTTGTCAATAAGTTTATGTAATGTATTATTAATAACAGGTTTAAGCCATTGAAGCCATATTGGTAATGGCAAATATTTAAGAATAAAATCTATTGCCATTTGTTTTTTCTGCTGACCTTTACCGCTTCCTATGAATATCTCAGCCTCCTTAACACCTCTATCAGCAAGTTTGTATATTTGTTTTTCGTATTTTTTTAGTAATAATTTAAACATTTAAATACTTCTTTCATAATAATTAATTAGTATTCAATAGATATATCTTCAACTTCCTCAATTGTTTGTGCTGCTTCGATTTGAGATTCAAAGTTTGTATAATCATTTGTCCACACATTGGTTTTAAACTCTAAAATCAAAGCCCCGATATTTAAAAAATCTTCTAAAGTAAGTTCAAGCGATACATTGTCTTTGCTTAGCCATGGTGTCCTTTCAATCCCTTGTGCTTGCATTAAATTGGCAGTTGCTGTCATGTTGCTTTGATTGTCTGTGCTTGTTTCAAACTTGCAATTTTTGTAAACGACATATCCGTTTGTAATTGCCTCATTTGCTTTTACTAGGTTTTCTTGTTGTTTGGCTTCTTTGGCCAAAATCAGTTTTTGGGCTTCATAATTTGGATTTAGAATAATAGCACCGTCAAAATAGATGTATTTGTCATTTGTTGGTGTATAATCATCAAAATTTGTTGTAATAACATTTTTAAAATTTTTTGCTATTTTTTTATTTGATGTTGAACCTATTACTTTATTATTATCTAATTCTACATAAATCATAATTCTTCCCCTTGTGCATAATTAAATCTAAAAAAGTATGGAGTATTACCTGTATGAAAACAAATATGAATCCATTGACCTTTAGCAGCTAGAACAGTTAATTCATGTCCTTGTTCATTACCAGTAGATGATAATGACCTTGTACAATATAATATATCAGAATCGTTAGGCAATAATGCTAAAGGTGGCTCAATATTTAATACATTTATACCAAGACCAACACTATCTGCTTTTGTAACTATTTTTATAACTAAAAAGCCATTCGCTGGTGCTTTATATTTTGATATCCTTAATGCAGCTCCATAAGAAGTATTATATATTGTAGGATTATAGCTTAAATCTATATATTCTGTTGATGATGGGAAACTGTATCCGGTTATTAATTTTTTTCCCTCATCTGTTAAGTTGTCAAGTGAGGTATTGGCTTTGACAGGTATAATATTATCTATTTTATCCCAATTATCATTTAAACTCTGTTGGATGTTAAAAGTACTTTTCGCATCTTGAACAGGGTCGTATTTAAATAAATTTAAATTTTGTGTTTCGGTCGGCATTTTTATATCTCCTCTTTTTTCCAACGCTTAAATTTAAGCGTTAAGCTATACATTTCTTCTGTTGTTTTAACTTAGACGATATTTTCTATATAGTGTAATAATTCAAATTTTGTTTGTAATGTTTTATAATATCTATTGTAAAATTTATAAGGTGTTTGTTTATCTTATGTTTGGAGTTTATAATCAGGTTTAATTACCCAGTTTCCATCAATAAAACAAGCAACTTGATTAGTTGTTGTAGCAGGTGGCGCCAATAAAGTAGAATAAGCTGGTATTAATGGTACAAACTTACCTTTATTTTTTGTAGCCATAGGGTCAGCATCTGCAATGCTCTCATATAGACATTCTTTTGTCTTATTATCATAATGATATATATTCATATATTTTTTTCCTTTATTACATATACCTTGTTTTGACTCTAATTTTAATAGCTGGAGGTTGAACGGTTTCTGAATTACCGTAAATTTCAGAGCTTAGTGATGCATCAAAGTTCCCGTTTTTAAAAGCTACTGTCATACTGTTTCCACCATTCAAAGCCCCACGGTCGGTTGAACCACTAAAAGCACCAGAGTATGAATAACCGCCCACACCTCCAGAATTTGTCCAGCCTATCCCCCCAAAACTTCCTGTAATGTTGGGCAACCCAGCGTCTATATATCCAAAATCCGTTGCACCCCATATTACCCTATTTCTAAAATCGGGTAATACAAAATTATTTGTATCTACTGCTGTACCATAGGTGTCACCATAAATATCATACAACTTTGGGTAATCTGTTTTAGAAACTTCCGCGCCTTCAAGCCATATTTCATTGTCTTTTAATATCGCAGTCAATGTAAATATTGGCTCCCCAATACAATACAAACAGTCTAATATTTGGTCAATTTTATCCCAATTGTCATTCAAACATTGTTGAATATTAAAGGTACTTTTTGCATCTTGAATTGGGTCATATTTAAATAAGTTTAAATTTTCTGTTGTTGTTGACATATTTATATCTCCTCTTTTCCAAACGCGAACATTTCCAGCGTTAAGCTTTCCATTTCTTCTATTGTTTTAACTTCATGGATATTTTCGATAAGTAAATATTTAAAAATTAAATAGTATGAAATATGCGCAGGTTTTATTTCATCAATCGCGCTTAATAGTCCATCTAAATCCTCTGGCACTCCATATTCACCAATAAAAACAAGCTTTATTTTACCATTGACAAAGTCAGCTTTAACTCTTCCATTTTCCCAGGCATTACAAATATCTTGGATAAATTTAATACAGTTATGATTATTTGATAGCCATTTTGCTTGAATTGTCGCACATCTATCATTGTATGTTTGCGTTTCTATTGGCGTTATGCCAAGCAACGTTTCAAAGTATTTTATACCCTCTATGGTTAATGTATCAAAATAAAAATTACTCTTAAGTGCATTTATTCCATCATTTAATGATTCAAATTTTGTTTGCAATGTTTTTGTAAGATCTATTGTAAAATCGTCATTTCTATAATCCTTGTTAAGATATGACAATATTTTTTTATATGTCTCCATTTTTATCACTCCATAAGTGTTATATCCAATTCCCCAAGTTGGGCTATTTGACAATATGTAGATGTTTCAAGTATTTCAACATTATCAATTTCCTCATTTAATGTTAAATTTGTATAATCCATAACACCATCGGAGGACAAAATACAAGCTCCAATTCTTGCATATGACACATAGGTATCATTAAAAACCGTACTTTTAAAATAATTTAGTATATTTTCTTCAATATTTGCTTTGGCGGCTTCTAAATCTACTTGTGTTTTTAAACTAATGGCAGCTTTTACATTTACAATTAATGCACTACCACTTTCAACAGTGCAATATGCTCCAATTGGGGCCTGTCCGTTGCCACATCCCCAACCAATTTTATTATTATCTTCATCTAAAACATAAGGATCTATATATGTTTGCACACTTTTTACAAGTTCTTCACCGGCAACTTGGTTATTGCTGTCTGCGATTATTACTTTAACGGTGTTATCTCCGTTCCATAAAGGCTTCACTTTGACTTTTCCAACACCTGCGCATTCAAGTGCCCATTTCTCATAATGATAAACATTGCCACTTGTAACGGGTTTTTGTAAATCGTTTAAATACCGTTCAATAATGCTTTCTTTTGTTTCTTTTTCGTATCCTCCAGTAAATGCTTCAAGGTTAGTTATTGAGTTTATGCCCTGGATTGTGTTAGGTATTGTACTTATTGTGTTTTTAGGTACATTTCCTATACTTCCTGCCTCTATACATTGAGCTTTAAAACTTTCACCCTCTGTAATTTCTTTTGTCTCAATAGAGACAAATCGAAGTTCGGCTGACGTTTCAAATACATCACCTTTGTTTATTAATCCACTTCCCGATGTCACAGTTATGTCACCAGTTGCATACGTCTCTGACTTTGCAATAATACCTCGACGTTGTTTTACAAATAACACTAAATCATCATATCCAAGCTTTGTTATGTCAAAAAATCCAGCTAAATAACATAATTTTTTCCAGCATACCTCAAAAAGCATTGAAATTGCACGGAATAAATCCCATATAAAATATCCAACGTTCTTTTGATACGTGTCAGGCATTTGTTGTAACAATTCAACTGTTATTTCTTCACTTGTTTTTTCATCAATACCTATCGTCATTGTTGATTAATCCTCTATTCTATATACTTCTGATATCTCTTCTAAAATATAACCGTCTGCAAGTTTAACTTTGACATATATGCATAGTGATTTGTCTTCTTTTGTCAACTCGACAGATTCAACGGTTTTAATATTTGGGTTGAGCAAAAAACCGTCTTCTATTTCTTTTTTTATTTGGGCATAAAGCAAGCCATTTATATTTTTATATCCTTTAAGTTTATATGCTGATGTACCAAACCCTGTACCTTCATATATTTTATAAACATCAATCGGCGTTTTTAAAAATAAGATTATCCAATTTCGCACATTTTTATAATCGGAAACAAGAGACAAATCCCCATTTATAAGTATCATCTTCTTATTTTCAATATCAAAATCCAAAGTATTGTATATTTTTAAATCATCCGATATTGTGTTATATTTGCCATGTTGAAAATCAACTGTCACATTTGTTGTTGATTGTGTATTGTTTGGAAACATTTTTAACCCTCTTCATTCATTAGCATTTTATCAAGAAGTATATATTTGTCTGCTTGTTCACAAGACCCAATAAGTACCAAGTCTCCAATATTAAGAATGCACTTTAATGTAAGAAACTCATTATTTATCTTTTGTATTGAGCTTGAAAGATAGCTTATTGCATTTGGCATTTGACAAGCTGCACCGCCATTTGAATGTGTTTCAACAATAGATTTTGCATTATTTAAATCTTCCAAAACACCCGAACTTAAAGCACCTGTTGAGTCTATATTGCAACGAACCCTAAACCATTCAGAAATAAACAACTCCACATTTTCTTCTAAAAGTGTTTTTCCTTCATGGATTGATACCGTTAATGGTGAAAGTAAAACAACTTTTGCAACATGAACTGCTTTAAGGTCTTTGGGGTTATTCCTTGATTTTAATGCAAAATTTAATACTTCAGTTATATCATTTTTTTCATTATCTAATTTCATAATTGTTTTTTCTGACAAAATACTACTAATTTATACTTATGAGTTCCTAAAAAAGTTTTAACACCTTATCGCCGTCAAATGAAAAACTATTCTGAATTGGCACAATAATAATACAGCAAGCGAATTAATTAAATTTTTCAATTACTATATCAACTTCATCTTTTACTTTGTCAATTTTATGATTTGCTGATCTTATTAAATACAATCCGTCTAGTTGATATTCTGATACATTTAATTGTATCAACTTGCCTTTGCTTATATGGTAATCACCTAGTAATTTTAAACTTATAGTTTCTTTAGTTTGGTTTAATTCATCAAGTTTTGTTTTTACAGTTGTTCTAAATTCTAATAGCTCTGCTGTCTGCTCTACAACTCCATCGAGTTTCTTTTCAATTATTTTTTGACCCTCTTTTAAGTCTTTAACTTCATCTTTTAACCCTTTAATATCTAATTGAATAGACTTCAAAATTTCTAATATTTCTTTTTCCATATACTATTTCTCCTTTAAATGTCTTTAAGTTTTAGTTTACTTAATCATTATATCATAAAAGGACACCTTTAAAGATGTCCTTTACGGAGCAAATCTTCTATGGAAAATTTGCAAACTAAAACTTATATAAGTATATCATTTTTATAAATAACATTCTATTAAACTTTTAAAAAGTTTAATTAAAAAAGTATTTAATCTTAAATATTTTCTACCGCCTTACGTATTAACTTACTCATTACGCTACTCTCCACTCCGTTACTTAATACTCCAGTTGGTCATCAAAAAAATATAATTAATACTCTCTATCTAAATCCTTGAGTTTTTTTACTTTAATATTTCTTATCTAAACCTCTTACTATTTTATTTTCTCTTCTCGTATCTACAAGCTCTATTGCCCTAGGTAATGCTGGTGCTATAATATCCTCTGTTGTTGCTAACCTTCCATACTCAGAAATTACAAAAAATCCATTAATTAATTCTAAAAGTATTTGAGTATTTCTTTCAGTATCATTACTAGATTTTTTTATTTCTTTCATATCAAATTTGATTTGTTCTGATACTTCTTTTGCTATTATTTTAATCATAGCTTCTGTTGTAATATCTGAATTTTGTCTATGCTCTCTAATTATTAAATCTAATGCTTCACTACTGTATTTTAAATTATTTTTCTCTTTAACTTCTTCTATGTACTCCACATTTTTTTCTGTCATTTTATATTCTTTTCTTATTCTTGCCATCTTAAATTTAACTCCTTTTACTTTTTTATTAAGGGCTTTGCCCTCGCTATGCTCACCCATAAACTTAAAAAAAGTTTAATCAAATCCAAATATGAATTATAAAATATCTTAACTGGAAATTACACCTACAGATATTTTATAAGAGCATAAAGAGAAACTGCCCCCAAAAACTTTGTGGGACTAGGCAAAGCCTAGCGTTTCTATGGGTACAAAAAAATTTCCAAATGTCCCACTTTGCCACACAAAAACCGTATTAAAACCGTATATAATACGATACTTTGTCAGCAGTTATTTTCTTAATTTTATCATATATTTTTTTAATCTCAAACTATTTTTTTATAAAAAAATGGAGCCACTGCTCCATAAATAAATAATCCCCCTAAAATATAAATAGTATTTTAACTTTCAATTTGTAAGCCTATTTCTTAAAATTTTAAAAAAACTTTTTTTCTCGGCTTTTTGGCTCTCCATTTTAAATTTAATCTCTTGTAATTTCTTCTCAAGCTCACTAACTCTAAGCTCCAAGCTCTTTGTACCCTCAAATTTTTCTTTCTCTCTCAAAGCTCTTTCCTCTGTTGCTACAATCATAAACTCACTCATGCTAATCTTTTTCTTTTTTGCTATATCTTTAAATAATGCTTTTTGCTCCTTACTTACTCTAATCTTTATATAATCATCTTTTATAGCCATTGTTCCCACCCCTATAAATTAATTTAATCCCCTGTTATCACCATACCATAAACATAATAAAAATCTTGTCTAATCCTAGAACAGGTACTACGTACCCTATAATACAAGGGCTGAAAATTTGATACCTAGTTAAATTTAAACTTGCAATAGTCTGAAAGGTATATTTATGCACGAAAATGACCCTAAGGGATAAGCTCCTCCATATAGCTCTTAAGAAAAAATGACCCCCTTTTTTTTTTATAATACTTGCAAAATTATAGTATTGAATTAGCTCCTAAAATGCTTTATAATACAAAAAGAACAAGTATTATATTAATCCTTGTTCTTTTAAAAAGTTTCTATCACGGACATACGTTGGTTTTGATATGTCTAGTTGTGAACATATATCTTTTCTCTTAAAGTCTTGCTCCAACAAGGCTTTAATTTTTTTCCTTCTTTTTTCTATTTCTTGCTTTTTAGATACTTTTCCATCAGCTCTTAGCTTTTCTTGATACTTTTTCTTTTCAGCTTCTTTTCTATTTTCACTATTCCTTTTATAGTAATCTTTGTTCCATTCCT
>USEW01000023.1 GCA_900553845.1 uncultured bacterium | reverse complement strand
CGACAATGAAGCCGTTGCAGTAGCAATCAAGAGAGATGAATTAAAGTGGGGTGTACTGTTAATTATTTCAGTACGCCCTTATTGTATTTATATTTGAAAGGAAATATGAAATGGGCAGGAAAAAGTCCGATGAAAAAAATGAAATAAGCGTATTTAAAGTTGCCAAAGGTTTTAAGGAACAGCAGGAAGCAGAAAAAAAGCTTGCTGAACAGCGTATGGCCGAAAGAATTGCTCAAAAGGAGAAAGAAAAACAAGAGGCTTATGAAAAACAGCTCAGAGATGAGAAAATTGAACTTATACGTCTGAAACAGGGTGAAATTGAGCAAAGTGAAATTCTGTCAGAATCGAAAGAAGAAAAAGTAAATCTTCCTTTTTTTAAAAGAATAAGTAACTTTTTCTATCATAATAAATGGTGGCTTGGTATAGGTGTGTTTTTTGTTGCCTTGGGAGGTTATCTGATTTACGATTTGGTGACAAAGACTGATCCGGATATTGTAATATTATACATTGATAACAATGCGGAAATAGCATATTCTGAAAAATTTACTGATTATCTTCAAAATCTTTGCGGAGATATTAATGATGATGGAAAAGCAGTTGCATCTGTTTATTATATTCCATATACAGGGGTTGAATATACCGACTATAATAACGGTTCGACCACAAAGCTGATCGCAGAAATGCAGAATGCAGACGCAATGCTTGTAATAAGCGGAAAAATGGCTGATGACGCTATTTCGCCTGATATAACTCTTATTGACCTTGAAACAATTTATCCTGATAATCCTCATGTAAAGAAATACGGATTTTATCTGAAGGATACTTCATTTGCAGAGAAAATAGGATACAGCGGTGAAATTGATGATGAACTGTTTTTGGGAATAAGAGCAGTTGCACCTGTTCAGTGGGCAGATGAAGAAGAAATGCAGGAATCGTATGATAAGGCAATTGTTATTCTTGATATGCTTATTAAGGATTTAAGCTGAAAGAATCTGATGTAAATTATCGTATACTGCCTTTACAAATTAATTTTTTTCTGTTATAATTCTTATGATAGATAAACGGAAATGAGGTTATAAATTTTGGCTAGTGATAAAATTCGTAATTTTTGTATTATTGCACATATAGACCATGGAAAGTCCACACTTGCTGACAGAATTCTGGAAAAAACTGAAACTGTTGCCATTCGTGATATGGAAGATCAGCTTCTTGACAATATGGATATTGAGCGTGAACGTGGTATAACAATAAAACTAAATAGTGCAAGAATGAAATATAAATCAGAAGACGGCAATGATTATATTTTAAATTTGATTGATACCCCGGGGCACGTTGATTTTTCATATGAAGTTTCACGCTCACTTGCAGCCTGCGAGGGTGCTTTGCTTATTGTTGATGCAACCCAAGGAGTTGAAGCGCAAACATTAGCAAATGTTTATCTTGCAATGGAACAGAATCTTGAAATAATACCAGTTATTAATAAAATAGATTTGCCATCAGCTGATGTTGAACGGGTTAAAGCTGAAATTGAAGAAGTGTTAGGTATTGACGCAAGTATGGCAATACCTGTTAGTGCTAAAGATGGGACAAATATTGATAAAGTGCTTGAAGCCATTATTAAATATGTTCCGCCACCTGATGATACATCTGATAAACCGCTTCGTGCACTTGTTTTTGATAGTGCATATGATAAATATTTGGGTACCATTTGCTTTTTTAAAGTCGTTGATGGTAGTGTTAAAGTCGGTGACTCTATAAAATTTATGGCAAATAATAAAACTTATGAGGTGACAGAAGTTGGATATTTAAACCCAAAAAGAGTCCCGCAAAATGAACTTAAAACAGGCGAAGTTGGATATTTAGCTGCTTCAATAAAAGATATTACTCGTTTCGTTGGCGACACTATAACATTATATGAAAATGGTGCAAAAGAACCGCTTGAAGGCTATAAAGAAGCTTTACCAATGGTATTTTCAGGCGTTTATCCAGTTGATAACGATGATTACCATGATTTAAAAGATGCTTTGGAAAAACTAAAACTAAACGACTCATCAATAACTTTTGAACCTGAAACATCGCAAGCACTTGGTTTTGGTTTTCGTTGCGGTTTTTTAGGGATGCTCCATATGGAAATAGCTCAGGAGCGTTTGGAGAGAGAATACGATTTGTCAATTGTTACAACTGCACCTTCTGTTGTTTATAAAGTTTATAAAACCAACGGTGAAATGGTTGAAATCGATAACCCTGCAAATTTGCCCGAACCGCAATTCCGTGACTATATTGAAGAACCTTATGTTAAGGTAAATATTTTTACTCCAAATGATTATGTTGGAACTTTAATGGATTTGGCTCAAGGCAAACGCGGTATATTTATTAATATGCATTATATTGATCCTATTCGTGTAAATTTGGAATATGAAATACCATTAAGTGAGGTTATTACAGACTTTTACGACCAGTTAAAATCAAGGTCAAAAGGTTATGCAAGTCTAGATTATGATTTTTCAGATTATAAACGTTCAGATTTGGTAAAAATTGATGTTTTGCTTGCCGGTGAATCTGTTGATGCCCTATCAGCAATTGTTCATAAAGATAACGCTTATCATATAGGACAAAAGCTTACGGCTAAGCTTCGTGAGATTATTCCGCGTCAAATGTTTGAAGTTCCCATCCAGGCTGCTGTTGGAGGACGAGTTTTAGCCAGAACAAATATTAAAGCAATGAGAAAAAATGTACTAGATAAGTGTTATGGTGGGGATATTTCTCGTAAACGAAAACTTTTGGAAAAACAAAAAAAAGGTAAAAAACGTATGAAAGCCGTTGGACGTGTTGAAGTTCCGCAGGAAGCTTTTATGGCTGTGTTGAGTTTAAACGAAGAATAGTAATGTTTGAAAAATACGAATTATATTTATTTGCTTTGAATCAAAAACTTTTAAAGTTTTTTGAAAACCAAAAAGAATACATTTGTTGTAAATCAGGTTGTTGTTATTGTTGTTGTGACGGTAATTATCCTTATACAAAAATTGAAGCTGATTATTTAAAATTTGGACTTGCAAGATTAAGTCCTTTTTTTCAAAATCAAATCCAACAAAAAATATTAAAAATAAAAAAAGACAAACTCAATTGGAAGAAAGATGTTGCTGATTTTATTTATGAATGCCCTTTCTTAATAGATAACAAGTGTTCGGTTTATTCCTATCGCGGGATAATTTGCAGAACATTCGGACTTGCATATTTTGATAAAAATAACAAAACAAAAGTCCCAAATTGTGTTTTTAAAGGTTTAAATTATGCAAAAGTTTATGACCCAAAAACAAAACTTATTTCAACGGAATTATATAAAAAAGAAGGATACAAAAACGAGCCTGTTGCATTCAACTTAAGTTTAAAATTTTTATATAACAATGAAATTACCGAATATATAGGAATGAATTTTGGTGAAGTAAAGCCTATGGTTGACTGGTTATAATTTTGAAATAATCTCATCAATATTAATAATTAGGCAGTCTAAACATTCACAAGTAGTTGTGCGTTTATCCCACAAACAAGGTCGACAGAGTGCGTTTTTTGCAGTTATTGGAATAAATTTCCAATTGTCTTTTGGCATAAGTTTATTTTCATCAGTTGGTCCAAAAATGGCTATTGTTTTTTTATTTTGAGCAACAGCTATATGCATTGGGGCAGAATCCGAACAGATTATAACTTCACAGTTGGATATAAGCTGTGCTAGGTCGACTATATTTTTAGTTTTACCATACATATTTATAAAATTTGGTGTATTGTTTGGTATTTGACTTAATATTTGGTTTATAATTTCATGATCATCGGGTCCGCCGGCTAAATATACAACTTTGCCCATTGATAATAATTTTTGTATAAGTTCAATCCATTTTTGAGCACCAAATATTTTAATTATTCCTTTTTTAACTGATATTTTGCTAACTCCAGGGTGAATAAGGACACTATTTGGGTACTTATTGGTATAATCAATATTCACATCAATTTTAGGAAGAGCAACTTTGTCAATTATGGTTAAATCATCAAGCAAATCATGATACATATTGGCTGCATATTGATTTTTATTTAATTTTATAGCTTTTGTATATAGACATTGGCTCAACTTTCCTGAATCATATCCATATCGTTTTTTAATACCAGATAAAAATAAAAGTATCGGAATAAGTTTATTTGAGCCAGATGATATAACAATATCAAAAGAGTTAAACCGCATAAATAAAAATAATTTAAAAAGCTCAAAAAATTTATTTTTTCCTTTAACATCAAATACTTTTATTTTGTCAATTAAAGACGATAAATTTTGGATACTTTTTCCACGAGGCTCCAAAACAAGGGTTATTTTAGATGTGGGATATAATTTCTTAAGTGTATTAATTGTTGGTAGAAAAAGTATTTCATCCCCCAAACCACCGAAATTTATAAGAAGTATATTTTTTATATCTTTTTTCTCACTCATAACGTTAACTATTTTAATATTGACATATAAAAAAGTAAAGGAGAATTAGTAGCTAAAATATCTATCAAAATCAACATCATCAAAAGAGCATAAAAGCATAAAAATTTCGTCATTTTCATCCATACGTTGGAAATTATAGTTGTCAAATGACCAGTATTTCGGGTTTAAACCTTTTACTTTTATAATACCTTTATCATATAGAATTTTTAAACTTTTTTTAACACAATCAATGTTTATCCCCAATACTCGTGAAAGTTCAACAGCTGTTATGCCATCGGGGCTTGAGCATTTTTGCTCTGTTAAAAACATTAATTCAAGACCAACTTTTTTTAAATCATTTTCATCCATCATAATAAATATTATTATAACACCAACTGTTAACATAAAACAATTTTTACCATATAATTAACGTATGGAAAAGCGTTTATCATTATTAATTTTAATATTGTTTTTTTTATCAAACGGTTTTGCAAGTGCTGAACTAGTTATTGATGATTCAATCCATAATGAAATAAAAAAAGAATATGACCTTGATAATTTGCCTCCTTTGCCAAAAACAAGCGGAGAAGCAAAAACTATTGAAAATAAAAAAACAGCACCTTTTATTGAAAGTGTGCCAATAAAATATACATCAAGTAAAAAAACAGCACCAAAAGAAATAAAAAAAACACATACAAAAGAAACAAAACCAAAAGAATATAAAAAAGTCATATCTCAACAAAAAACGTTTGTTACACAAACAGAATATAACAATCGGTCAATAAAATTAAATAGTGGTAAAACTTTTGATGTTAAACTTATGAATACAATATCCTCCAAAAGTCGTGTTGGAACAAATGTTGTTTTCGCTTCAATAAAACCTCAGACGTTTAAATATATCACCATTCCTATTGGTACAATGTTTTATGGAAAAATAGTTAACGCCCATAGTGCTCAGTATACAGGCAACGGGGGATTGATTGTTGTAAAAGTTCATTCGATAAAGTATAAAAATAAAATTTATCCGCTTGAAGCAAAAGTAACGTTAGCTGATGATAAGCATATATTTTTTAACAACATAAAAGGGAAACGGATGTATTTAAAAAATATGTATAAAAAAACAAGTTATGGAAGAAAGACTATTAAACGTACATATAAGTCATCGAAAAACCTTACAAAAGACCCTTATACGTTCATTCTTTCACCATTCCCTTTGTGCTTTGGAGTGTTGACATATGGGGTAAATGCCGTTATATCTCCTGTACTTGCAATATTTACCAAAGGTATGGATATAACCATTGAGCAAAATGCAAAGTTTAAAATCAAAATGATTGACGATACTTATATATACTAATTACATTAATATACATTAATCTTACATCACAAATTAACCACATGGTCAATATAAAAAATATATCTCAAGGTTGATGTAAAAAGTTAACATTAAAGATATTCTTATCATATATAATTGACACAAAAATACGGGGGATAGTGAGTTTTGAGTTTTTTTAGGATTTTATTATTTGCTATAATATTTATTTCAAGTCACGTAAGTGCTTTTTCACAAAATTATTTAAGCACAATACAGATAGATTCAAATGACGGTGGCAACCAGATAACATTAAAAACATCCGCTGGTGTTGAAGTTATCAAGGAAGTTAAGAACAATAATTTAATCGTACTTGAGCTTAAAAATATTAAAGCTGATGAGAAATTAAGTACAATATATAATAACGTATTACATGTAAAAAATGTGGTAGTAAAAGAACCTGTCAAAAATAATCTACAAATCGTTATAGAAGGAGATAATATTGCAAACACAGGAGTTGTTGTTCTTCCAGGTGATATAAAACCAGCTTCTTCAAAAAAAAATAATATAGTACTTGATAAACCTGTTAACGAATATGCTCCCATTGTCCGGGAGGATGAAAGCTACAATTATCAAAATAGCGGGATAATGGAATATTTAAACGCAAATTTCCATGTGAATACTTCAAAACTATTATATTTAAAACGCAATGTGAAAAATATTTTTTCTGGTAAAAATTTTGATTTTATTTTTTACACAGCTATATTTATATTTGTAATAATGATTGGTAATAAATTTATAAATAAAGAAAGCGAAAAAGATATAAAGGTAGTTGGCTTATCATCACAAAGTTTAAAACAACCAAAGACTGGTTTTGATATTACAATAAATGATAAGACAATCCCAACACTTCGCGGTTTAAAGTCATCAAACAGTTCTTCAAACAATATATCTAGGCAATATGGCATTAGTGAATATAAAAAAAGTGAGATAAATCCCTATAACACTTCAGCAAATTCAAATGAAATGAGAACTAAACCAGCAACAAATAATATGCCTTCTTCGCTGGCTGCACAAAGAAAGAAACAAAAGCCGGCTTTAGCAAAAGATATAAATAAATTGAGTTTAAAAGAACCTGGTAAAATGCCTGCAAAAGGGTCATCGTCGGCTTCTTTAAATAATATGACAGATTTAAAAAGAAATAATGCAGGAGTTATAGACAGTCAAAAGTTTTTAGACTCAATGACAAAAATATATGAAAAGTCTGGGCGTCAGGATTTGGCAATGAATTTAAAACGTGTAAGCCGCGGGAAAAAAGCGTAAGCCGTGCAAAGCTTTAGACGAGGAAGCGCGACCAAGCTTCCGAGTATAAAGCGGAGTCAAATTTTGTCAAGTGCGCCGTGTATGCTTGAAAAGCACACCCAGCACGAAAGCTCGCAGCAATCCGCTGGAGTGTAAGGCTAAGCCTGTAACGGAATGCAATGATTGCGTTAAGTCCAATAGGAACCAGCGTACGAGGTGATTGTTAGAAGGCGGCAGAGCGAAAATAAAACGGAGCCTATGAATGAGCGACAGCGGCTTGGCATTTTACACACAAAAAACTATTGCCGTTATATCTTGAAAGATAAGCTGTCTGAAAAAATAGCACAAAGAGTCTTTGCATCATTAATTTTGTTTTCTTTAATCATTTTAAGTATTGTTTCATATTTAAATTTATGAACAGATAAGAACTCGCCCTCATCAAGATTCTGTTTTGTGTACCTTAAATCCAAGGCTTTATACAAATACAGCTTTTCGCTTAAAATTCCTGGAGACGAATAAATAAACCCGAGATTATGCCAGATATTGGCAACTAGTCCGCATTCTTCTTCCAATTCGCGTTTTGCACATTCAAAAGGGTCTTCGTTTTTTTCCAGCCTTCCTGCAGGAAGCTCATATATTTGCTGTCCTATTGCATAACGATATTGACTGACCATATAAATTTCATCGTTTTCATCTTGTGCAAGAATAACAACACCGCCAGGATGAAGTACAACTTCTCGTTTTGAAGAACTCCCATCGTTTAAAATTATGCTATCACACACAACATCAATAACACGGCCATTATATATTTCTTTTCGGTTTACTTTTTTTTCGTTAAAATTTTCCATTTCCTAATTATATATTTTTTAATATTATTTGACAATATATTTAATTTTTGTTTATATTAAAAAGTTAGAAATATGTTTAAAGAGGCTTAAAATAGCGTATGTTTTTCATTTACAATATTTTGCAATTGATAGGTGTAATAATATTTTTACCTGTAATATTATTAGCAATGTTGATTTTTAAAAAGTTTCGTTTTGGATTTTTGGAAAAGTTAGGATTTTTTAAATATGAAAATAAAGGCAACTTATCACAAAATATATTAATCCACGCTGTCTCGGTAGGTGAGGTCAATGCAGTAGAGAATTTTGTTCATAAGATTTTAAAAGACATTGACAGAAATAAACACAAAATATTTATATCTACAGTGACCAAAACAGGTTATGAACTTGCGAAAAAAAAGTTTGAGAACAAAGTTGATGGGATTTTTTGCTTTCCATATGACTTTTATTTTAGCGTTAAAGCTTTTCTAAGTAAGTTAAAGCCATACAAAATAATAATAGCCGAAACTGAAATATGGCCTAATTTTGTAAATGAAGTCTACAAATTAGGCATTGAACTTTATATAATAAATGGGCGTATATCCCCAAATTCTTATAGCGGTTATAAAAAGCTAAAATTTTTCTTTTCACATATCCTGAATAAATATACAAAAATTCTTATGCAGACAAATGATGATGCCAAACGCATTATTGATATCGGTGCAAATCATAATACTGTTAAGGTTATGGGGAATCTAAAGTTTGATATAGAAAAAACTTTAAATGATGATGAGGTTTGCAATTTAAAATCGCAATACGAAGTTTTTGATAAGAAATTGATGATAGCAGGTTCGACTCATAAAGGTGAAAATGAAATTGTTCTAAATATATATAAGAGAATAAAAGAAAATCATCCTGACTTTAAAATGATACTTGCACCAAGACATCCTGAAAGATATGCTGAAGTTATAAGCTTATTAAAAAAGGAAAATATAAAATTTGGCAAACGTTCTGAAAATGGAAATTTTAAAGATAATGATATAATTTTGCTTGATACCATGGGGGAATTGGGAAAGTTATATTCCATATGTGACTTTGCATTTATAGGCGGAAGTTTTGTAAAAACAGGCGGACATAACCCGCTTGAAGCTGCAATATGGGATAAGCCGACAATAAGCGGTCCGTTTTACTATAATTTTAAAGATGTTTATAACATATTAAAAGAGAAAAAGTCATCTTTTATAGTTAACGACTCCATGGAATTTTATAACATAGTCTCCAAGCTTATTGATGCCACTGAATTTTATAGTCTGTCAAAAAAAAGCTGCAATGATGTTTTTAATGAAAATCGAGGTGCTTTGAAAAAAGCATATGAATTAATTTTTTAATATAAATATTTTCGGTTCTTTGCATAATTTATGTATTTGGTTTATAATAAAAAGTAATTTGAAGACAATTGAGGTAAAAAAATGGAAATTAAAGTTGAAAAAAATGAAAATAATACAATAGCTAAACTTGATATTATATTTGATGTAAAAGAATCTCAAAAAGCTTATGATATTGCTTGTAGAAACATTGCAAACAGCGTTAATATACCTGGATTCCGCCGCGGTAAAGCTCCAAAACATATATTGGAAAAACATGTAGGTTCTGAGTATATAAAACGTGAAGCTATTGAATCTATGCTGCCAAAAGCTTTTCATAAAGCGATAGTGGACAATAATTTAGATATACTCTCCGAGCCTGCGGTTACAGATTACAAATTTGAAAATAATGAACCTGTCACTGTTAAAGCAGAAGTAGAATTAAGACCCGAAGTCAAAATTGAAAACTATAAAGACTTAACTTTTGAAACTGAAAAATATACAAGAAAAGAAAATGATGTTCAGGAAGAACTTGATAATTTAGTTAAAAAAAGTGCAGAACTTAAAACAGCAGAACATGAAACAGCAACTAGTGAAGATAGTGTTGTTATTGATTTTAAAGGATATATTGATGGTGAACCTATTGAACATGGCGATGGTAAAGACTATTTGCTTGATTTAGCTAACTCTGCATTTATACCTGGATTTGCAGAAGCTATAGTAGGACATAATTTGAATGAAGAGTTTGACATAAATGTAAAATTCCCTGACGATTATCATGATGAAAAAATAAAAGGCAAAGATGCAGTATTTAATATAAAAATAAACGAAATAAAATCAAAGGTAATGCCTGAACTAAATGACGAATTTGCAAAAAAAGTTTCAAGTTTTAAAACTTTAGACGAGCTTAAGGCTGATATTGAAAAATACTTAAGTGAGTACGAAGAAAAAGAAAATATTCGCCGCAAAGAAAAGAAAATATTTGACGAGGTTATGAAATTAGGCGAAGTTGAAGTAACAGATGCAATGGTAGAGCGTGAGTCTCGTAATTTATTAAACGAATATGCGGCTAAATTTCAAAGTGGCTCAGGTGTTGAATTTGGCAAGCTGCTTGAAGCAAAAAATCCTGAATTAATGCAGAATATAAAAGATGAAGCTAAAAACCGAATTAAAAACACGTTAATTATAGCTAAAATAGCTCAAGATGAAAATATTCAGGTAACACCACAGGAGCTTCAAACTAAAATTGAAGAATTAGCCTATGCTTATAACACAAGTCTTGATGTAATATATGAAGAAATAAGAAAAAATAGTAGTGTAATTCATGGAATAAGTCAGCAGGCTTTGATGGATAAAGTAAGCAAATTCTTAGCAGAAAAAAATACCGTTAACCTGGTATAAAAAACGCGTAAGCTGTGTGAAAAACAAAAGCTGAAACGACCCAGTTTCAGGTTTTGTTTGAAACAATTAATGACCGCCGTGGCTAGACGGCTTCAAGACAGTGAAGACGGCATGCCTCAGGCGGGAAAGAAACCCAAGCCTCCGATTGGACTTCAACGCCAACAATCGGGGGAATGCGGAAAAAAGGCGTAAGCCAAAGCGAGTTTGTAATTTCGTCTGACGCTAAGGCAACAGCGAAATACAAACGGAGCCTATGAATGGGCGATGTAGGAGTTTTCGAAGAAAACTCCACAGGAGCGAAAAAAAAGCGCAAGCCGTGCGGAGCTTTAGACGAGAAAGCGATCCAGCTTCCGAGTATAAAGCGAAGTGGTTAATGACCGCCGTAGGAAAGACGCCCGAATGAAATGAGGGCGGATGCCACAGGCGGGAAAGAAGCTTAAGCCACCGATTGGTATTGCCAGTTACGGGCTCGCTCGAATTCGCTCGACTCCGCCCTACCAACAGCTCCTCTTGTAGGTGAAACGAAGTTGAACCGTATAAGGGAGGGTACCCTTTAGGGTAAAATTCAGCTTTTTTCAACGCATTCCCCTGACCATCGCCTTGAAGTTCAACCAATGCTTGGGCTTTTTTCAAAGCATTCTCATACAATGTCTTTCCATCTTCAACAACTTCAAAAGGAATTTGCGGCAACTCAAAATTTATCCCATAGTTTTTTGAAATGTCATTTATTTCAGAAAGTTTGTTTTTATTTGTTGTTGCTAGGATAAATTTCATCATGCACCAAAACGACGATTGCGTCTTTTAAATTCGATTAATGCATTTGCAAGTTCTTTTTCATCAAATTGCGGCCAATATTTTTCAAGCACAAGAATTTCACTATAAGCACTTTGATATGTTAAAAAATTACTTATTCTCATCTCACCACCTGTACGGATAAGCAAATCAGGGTCAGGGATGTGTGCTGTATATAGATAATTAGATATTAGATCTTCATCTATATCTTCAGCTTTAATGCCATCTTTAATAATCCTTTTAACAGCATTAACTATTTCATTTTTTGAACCATAGTTAAATGCTATTTGAAGATTAACCCCATTATTATTTTTTGTGTCATTTTCAGTTTGATATAGCAAATTTTGAAGACTATCACTGAGTTTTGACAAATCGCCAATAAACTTAACTTTTATTTCATTTTTATTTAAATCCAATATTTCATCTTTTATTGTCTGGAATAAAAGTTTCATTAAAAATTCAACCTCATCTTTTGAACGGTTCCAGTTTTCAGTTGAAAAAGCATAAACTGTCAAATACTTTATACCATAGTCTTTGCAAGCTTTTAATGTTCGTTTTAAAGCATTTACACCTTCTTTATGACCCATTGCTGTTGGTAAAAAACGTTCTTTGGCCCATCTGCGGTTGCCATCCATAATTATTGCAATATGTTTCAAGCTTGTTTCATTTACAATATCTTTTATTGTATCTGATTTATTTATATTTTCTAAAATCAATTTATATTTTTCCCAATCATTTTCAAATATTATTATAACTTTAAAAAAAAGTTAAAACAATAGGGGCAAATCTAAATTTTTATAAACGTGAAAACACTTCAATATCAAGATTATTCATATCATTATTCAAAAAATAAGCGCAGGACGCCACCATAGATGCGTTATCTGTACAGTATTTCATTATTGGAGCATAAACTTTATAACTATTTAAATCAAAAAATTTTTTTCTTATTTCACTATTTGCTGCAACACCACCTGCTATAACAATTTGGTTTATGCTGTATTTTTTAGCAGCATTAATAGTTTTTTCATATAAAATGCTTGTAACATTTTCCTGAAAAGATGCAGCAATATCATTTTTGGGATATTCCTCGCCATATTCTTTTTTAAGTTTCTGTATAAGATAAAGAACTGCAGTTTTTGTACCAGAAAAACTAAAATCAAACTCACCAACTTTTGCCTTTGTAAATTGAAATCGATTTTTATCACCAAATTCTGCCATTTTATCAAGATTAGGACCGCCTGGATACTCAATATCCATCAATCTTGCCACTTTATCGTATACTTCACCAATAGCATCGTCAATGGTGCCGCCCAAAATTGTTTGTGAATTATAATCATCAACTTTTAATATTTGGGTATGACCGCCTGAAATTAAAAGAGCAATAAATGGAGGTTTTAAATCAGTATCAATATAATTCGCACAAACGTGAGCTTTTAAGTGATTTACCCCGATAAAGGGTTTATTATAAGTAAGGCTAAGGGCCTTAGCAGCATTCACACCGACTATCAACGACCCGACAAGACCAGGACCAACAGTAGAAGCAAAAGCAGTTATATCATCACCTTTTAATCCAGCCTGATTAAATCCCTCTTCAATTACCATAACCAATGAATTTAAATGTTCACGTGCAGCGACTTCTGGTACTACACCACCATATTTTTTATGTGTTTTTATTTGGGAAGCTACAACATTTGCCAACACGCTACGGCCGTTTTTAACTATTGCAAAAGCCATCTCGTCGCAACTTGACTCAATGGCGGCTATTATAGTATCTTTACCATTTCTTTGTGGTATAGATACAATCTTATTATCAAATGGTGTCTTTACTTCATAACTCATAACACTTATTATAACATGAAATCTATTTTCCTCGAAATTTATTAATATATTTTGTATTAATCACTGCTATTTTCTTCGTATTCTTCCGTAGTATTTAAATTTATTCTTATTATCGGAATATTCTTCATTTTTATATAATTTTCAATAGGTGGTTCTTTTAAAATATCATACATATTATCATAGTTAGTTTCTTGTGCACCATCTATTACAATTCCAGCAACATCAATATTTGCAACACTTACTTCGGTATATTGATTTGAAGGCGAAAGCATATCATCTCTTATAATTTCAATAGCTTCGTTATATATTTGTTTAACTTCATTCATATTCAATGATTCTATTTCTATATTATCTTGTTCATTTGATACGAAATAAGAAGCAAATATTTTATTGATTCTATGAGCCGAATAAGCATCTTTTGAAGCAATACCATAGTCATCCATAGATTCATCTAAAAATATAGTTTTCTCAGGATTTATAATAAAACCAACTCTTACAGCACAAAAGAGCCAATTATTATCATTTGATATAAAAGATGTGCACAATCTTTGATAACCAATTTGATGAGACTCCATACTTTTCATGTCAGCTATAGCTCGATATGGATCACAATTGAAAAATTTACAATGATGCTCCGCTGTCGATAAATGCGATTCTAAGTCATAACTAGAATGTACAAGTAATTTAAAATCCTCAACACTTTTACAATTTATCCCCATTTCTTCAAAATATTTTTCTTGTTTTTCTTCTGGTATTTCTTCATTTTGCATTTTGGCAATATCAATTATTATAAAGCCATTTTTATCTTTAGTAAGAATTCCATCCCGAATACAGCTTGCATTTTTATTTTTACAATTAAAATAAAGAAGATTTGCATTATTAGGAAGTATTGTAATATCAAGAGCAGCTCTTATTATTAAATCAATATTATTTGCTATAGCTGCAAAATTTTTCAATTTATGAAACTTTTCAGGAGAAATTTCATTATTTCGTCCATACTTTTGAAACAAATAATATAAAGTTATTTGCTCTCCTTTGAATATAGTCGCAACAGAATCATCAATTTTATCTTCTATAAATATAGCTTCATCAATTTGACTATCTTTATCTATAGAATCAACTTCTTCAACATCTGGATTACAAGAATGTTCTAATCCACAAGCATAATCTATCATATCTTTTTCGGTATTTACCAATATTAAATTCCCTATTAATTTTCTATTTTCAAGATTACAATATTTATTAGTAATTGAAAACGCATCATGTGCATTATGAATAATTCTGTCGTGTTCATCCTCTTCGTTGCTTTGAGAAATATTATTTAAAATAATTGCAGAAATAAGAACATTCTGTTTACCAGCATCTAAATCTGTGAATAAATCATCAAGATATAAATCTTTTACGGATAGTATGATATTTTTTAAAGTTTCAAGCCCGTTTTGTTGTTTTAATGAAGTATCAAACATAGTAATCAATTCAGGATAAGTCTCAATTATAATTCTGATACAACCATTTAAATTTTCATTTTCTGTTCCAATTTCAAGATTATTTATGCTGTTAAATCTTTGATTAAATTGCTCAATTGCAAAAATATTATTGATTAATGGTGAATTAATTGATATATCCATTGATGAATGATTTTTTGGATAGCCGAAAATGGTTAAATGTGACTCGTTAATTTTATCATCCACACAACCTTGTCCAGTCCCGTCATCTATTAAGTACATATTAAAAGAGTTCAATATTTCATCTTGCTCGGCATCTGACAAGTATTTAATCGTATTATAAACCTCCGAAGCTAAATTTTTTGAAGTATAATGTTGCCTTATTGTAAGATTTCTCATGTCATTTTCATCTACTTCTGAAAGGCTCCTTAAAATTTCTGATAACCTATTAAAATTATGGATATTTTTTTGTTTACCAATATTTAAATTTGAAGCTTTAAGCAACCTATCTAAAACTAAATAATTAAGCCCAAAATTAGGATCTTTAGAAGACTCAGAAGGATTTGCAAATGCATTTGAATTAGCCATATAAGAAATTGCTTGTTTAGTCTGTGCAAATTTTGGAGCTTGTTCAAGTTTTTTATATGTAGGTATAAAATCAAAAAAAACATTAAACAATTATTTTGCAAGATTATGTGGTTCTAAAGATGAAAAAGATAGATTACTTTATAAAAAAAT
>USEW01000022.1 GCA_900553845.1 uncultured bacterium | reverse complement strand
TGGATTACGTCGGGTTCGGAACCGTAGCAACTCCGTTTCGCAATTTAACAATTGCTGCACTCCGTTAGGTTCCTCACAATCAGGCAAGCGGATTTCCGACGGGCGAAGTCCCGGGGAGCGAAAAGCCGGAGCCAACAGCACGAAGTGCGACAGGCGAAGTGCTTTGAGCTCGAAGGAAATCCAAGACAGCCAACGACGAATCCGCAGCCCGTTAGATAAAAGATGAAAAAAATAGCATTAATAAATCATGGATGTGCAAAGAATTTGGTAGATTCAGAACTTATGTTAGGAGCATTAGCTCAAAACGGGTACCAAATTACTTTAAATGAAAACGAATCAGATATTGTCATTGTAAACACCTGCTCTTTTATTCATGATGCAGAGAAAGAATCGGTTCAGTCTATATTGAAACTGGTTGAAGACGGCAAAAAAGTTATTGTTACTGGATGCTTGCCTCAAAAACATAAAATGGAATTAAAAGAAGCTATACCTGAAATAGTTGCGCTTTTGGGAACTGGCGACATTGATAAAATTGTTGATGTTATTAAAAAAATAGATGTAAATAATTCAAATTTTTTATACGAAGTCAAGGATAAACCTCAGTATGTCTATCCTGAAATGATAGAACGCCAGCAGATAACCATGGGACCAAGTTCTTATATAAAAATAGCTGACGGATGTAATTTCCACTGCGGCTATTGCATTATTCCACAACTTCGAGGGAGTTATAATTCCCGTAAAATTGAGGATATTATTGAAGAAGCAAAAAAAATGGGTAAAAAGGGAGTTTCTGAAATAATTTTGATTGCTCAGGATACTACAAGTTATGGTTGCGATTTATATGGAAAACCTTCTTTGGATAAGCTTTTATATGAACTCAATAAAATTGAAACAATAAGTTGGATACGGTTTTTATATGCTTATCCCTCAATGGTGACAGATGAATTGCTTGAAGCTGTTAATGCTTGTGATAAAGTTGTAAAGTATATTGATATTCCCCTCCAACATTCACATCCGCAAATTCTTGAGACAATGAAACGTCCAAAAGATGACTTAAGGATGTTGATAAATAAAATACGGGAAAAAATACCAAATGTTTCAATTCGTACCACTTTTATTGTTGGATATCCTGGTGAAACAGAAGAACATTTTAATCATCTTTATAATTTTGTTAAAGATATGAAATTTGACAAAATGGGTGTATTTACTTATTCAAAAGAAAAAAATACTTTTGCTTATGATTTAAAAAATCAAGTACCAAAAAGAATTATGAAATATAGAAAAAAGAAATTAATGGAGTTACAAGGCCAAATTTCGCGTGATATAAATGAAAGTTTAGTTGGCACAACAATCGAAGCTATGGTGGATGAAATATACACACCTTCGGATGCAATGGGGCATACATACCGCGATACGCCTGAAATTGATGGAGATATATATATAAAAATAGACAATCAGTCAGTGCTGCCAGGTGATGTTGTTGAAGTTAAAATTATTAAGGCTGATGAGTATGACCTATGGGGTGTTATAAATTAACATAAAGTAGGATTAAAATTATTTTTTTTCATGATATCTTTAAAAAGTCAAAAAAAAATGCTATACTAATTATAGTTATTTTTTAAATGAGGTAAAAGAGATGTCAAAAAACGATAATAAGTTAATAGGCTTTGGTTTGGGCTTGCTTGGCGGTGTTGTAACAGGCGTTATTGGGGCAATATTATATGCACCTCGTAGCGGACGTGAAACTCGTCATATTTTGTGCAATAAAGTTAATGAAATAGCTCAAAAACACGGACCTGATATATTGAAAGCAAAACAACAGGCTTTTGAATCTATTGATTTAATGCGATATAAACTTGAACGTCAATATAACAAAATTAATGAAATGATTAAGGCTAAACAACTTGCAAAAGCTAAAGAACTTGAATCATCTTGTGATTGTGATTTTGAATAATATTATTAATTAACTTATTTGGAGATTTTAATTTATGGCGGAAGTTTTTGAAATAGCTTTAATACTACTTATTATAACTTTGATTGTTATGTTTATCTTTGCAACAAAATTGTTAATTGATGTTTCAAAATTGGTTAAAAATATTGATGATGCGTCATCTAGTTTGAGAAATGAACTTGAGTTAACTATTAAGGAGATTAATGTTGCAATAAAAAATGTTAATCAATTGACAGAAAAACCAAGTTTTAAAATGAATATATTAAGTAAATTATTAACCAATGCATTAAGTATAAGCACGCTTGGAATGTGTGCATTGAAAGGTATGTCTGGTGGTTTGACCAGCGGATTTTTAACCGGATTAAAAATGTTTATGAAAAAATAAAAAAAAGGAGTAAAATTATGTCAGCAGGAAAATTTTTAGCAGGTTTTATAGTAGGTGGTATGGTAGGTTCATTAATAGGACTTTTACTTGCACCACAATCAGGTGAAGAAACTCGTGAACAATTATTTGAAGCTTCAAAGGATATTGTTGATAAAGCAGGTGATACCGTTAAACAAATACAAAATAAAGCCGATAATGTTATTGGTGATATCCAAAAAAAGGGTGATGAAATTATTGAGAAAGTTTCCGACCTTTTAAAACGTAAACCTAATGAAGAACAACACCAAATGTAAAATAAAATTTTATACAAAAAATGGAGGTATAATAAGACCTCCATTTTTTTATTACAAACTTTTTATATTAAACATGTAAACTATTGTCCGCTCAATTGTTGAATTACGTTTAAAGATGTATTCCAAGGGTCGTTTGAGCTTACCATTTTTTTAGCCCGCTTTAGTTTCTTTTGTTTTAATTTTTCTTGTTCTTTTTGTGCTTTTGCAAGTTTTCGGGGGCTTTCTTTTCTTATTTTTAAATTAGCCCATATTAATTCACGTGCTTTTAAATATGAATCTGTGTTAAATCCTTTTTTAACAATATCAGGATAGTTATAATCAGCATAATCATATATATTCATTAAGCGTTTTTCACCGCTTGGATGGGTTGAGATTATATCCACATAATTTCCGCATATTTTGTTTAGAACAGATATTAAAGCCAGTGGGTTATATCCTGCTTTTTGAAGCAGGTCTACAGCAGTTAAGTCTGCTTCAAATTCATCTTCGCGGCTCACTTTCATTGATGATAGTTGTTTTGCTGCTTCAACAGATGTTGATACTACTGCATTTGTTGATGATGGTGTAACAGATGAAATTATGGAATTTACAACCGTTTGTTTTGCACTATGACTATTAACGATATGACCTATTTCATGCGCTATTACAGCTGCAAGTTCTTCATCATTTGACACATACTCAAGCAAACCTCGATATACATATACTTCTTTATTAATATTTGCATAAGCGTTAATACTTTCATCGTCTGATACTTTGAATGTAATTCCTTCAGGCAAGCTATTTGCTTTTAATATTTTTGTTCCTATATTATTTACGCGTTTTAAACTAGCTTGTTCATTCCAATTTGTTGATGAAGTTGTTGCAGCATAAACTGATTGAATGTATGTTGCATTAAAAAATGTTTGAACTGAAAACATCGAGCTTAATAAGATGGTAGATATAATTATCTTTTTCATTTTTTTATTTCCCTTCCTTTTTACCTAACTTAATGTTAACACTATTTTATCATATAAAAAAAGAAAAGCTCAAAATAAATAATAAATACGATATTTATTAAATGTCAACCATCGGACTTCTTTGCATGTGTTGTGTGAGTTTATTAAAAAAAAGAAAAGCAGGAAATAATGCTTATTCCTGCTATATTTTTGCTGATTGGTTTTGTGTTGTTAAAATTATTTGTCGTTTTTATCTAAAGGGCAAACGGGGGGATGATGGGGCCCTTTGTGATTTTTCTTCATTTCTTTAAAACGTTTTTCACCTTCTTCTTTCATTTTCTTTAGTTCTTTTTGCTGTTTTTTAGTAAGAATTTTTTCAAATTCATTTTTGTTTGTTTCGCGAATTGATTTAGCTTGATCTTTTAACGCCTTGATTTCGATTTCAAGTTGTCTTATTTTTGCTTGTTCAATTAGTGAAAGACTCTCTTTCTTTTTAAGTTCAAAAAGTTCTTGTTTTTTTGTTTTTATTTGGTCAAATACTGGTTTTATTTGTTGGTGTCCTTTCATTCTTATTTCTTTAGCTTTTTGCTTTTGTTCATCAGTCAAATTAAGTCTTGATTCAAATTCTTTCTTACGAGCTTCATGCATTTCTTTCATTTTTTGCTGATGTTCTCCACTGATACATTTTGGACAAGGAGGATTCATTCTTCTTTCAGGACCTTGATATTGTTCCTGTTTTGTTGTATTTTGACAAGTTGAAGCGGCGGGTATTTTGCTATTATCATTTGCTGCAAATGATGTTAGTGAACTCATTAAAATAGATGTAGTTAATAATGTTGATAAAATAAATGTTTTTTTCATTTTTTAGTTCTCCTTTTTCTATTTTCTACTATTTTATTTCTGTATTTATATTAAGTCTTTTAAATTTTGTGCTAATATTTTTTTAGCAGTATATATACGTGATTTAATTGTGCCAAGCGGACAGCTTAGTTTTTTTGCAATATCATCATATGATAGATTATAAAACTCGTAAAGAATTATAACTTCTTTATGATTCTTACTTAAGTTTTCAATAGCATTTATTATCTGTTTGCGTGTTTGAAGATTTATTATTTTATTTTCAACATGCGATTTGGTGTCGTAAATGTTTTTTAATAAATCCTCGTCATTAACTGACATGTTTGATTGTTTATTTTGTTTGGACTTGAGAAAATCTTTTGTTGCATTTATTGTAATTGTTTTTATCCAACTTTTAAATTTTCCGTTTTCTTCATATTTATCACGATTTTTCCATAATTTTATATAAACTTCCTGCTCAATATCTTCATTATTGTGTGTATTTGTAATAGTTTTTATTAAATTTTTAACGTATTGTTGGTTATTTTCAATAATTTTTTTAATATTCATACTAATTAGAAACTTTCTTTCAATATAAAACTCAATCAACAAGTAAAAAACCATATTCATCAGTTGGGAAACCTAAATCGTCAAGTGACAAGGTATTTTGGCTATAAGTATTTGTCAAATATGTCGCCATAAAACCCGTAAATATTGTCAAAGTTAATACAGCAGCTGTCTTAAAAGACTTCATAATATTTTGCTTTTTTACATAATGTGGTTTTACTGTTTTTAAAAGGGTTGATAATTTTTCCATTTCTAAGTATTCTTTTTTGCAGCTTTCACAGATTTGGATGTGTGCCAATAATTCATCTTTGTTTAGATTAATGAATTGTTCTTTAAATCCTTTGCAATTTTTTTCGTTTTCGTTCATAATTTTATCCTCACATTTATTATAACGATATAAAAATAAAAAAGTTCATTTTTTGTTTATGGTTTTATAAATTAAGTTTCAGATTTTTATTTTTGATATATAATCTTCTATATGGAATTTGGGATAGAAATATTTATAATTGAAATTATAGGCATTATTGCTTTTACCGTTTCAGGTGTAATAGTCGCATTTAAGAAGCGTTTTGACCTTCTTGGTGTAATAACATTGGGCACAATGACAGCAGTTGGTGGAGGTGCATTGCGTGATATTTTGCTTGGAATTTTACCGCCATCTATGTTTAAAAATGGTATCTATGTTCTAATTGCTTTTATAACAGCTATAATTGCTTTTTATGTAGGGATTTTAGCAATAAAAAATATAAAGCGTAAACGTGTGAAGTATTATAATCTTATCACTTTTTTTGATGCTGTTGGATTAGGGGTTTTTGCAGTAGTAGGAACGAATACGGCTATTGTTAACGGCTTTGCAGACAATGCTTTTTTGGCTATTTTTGTAGGTGTTATAACAGGAGTTGGAGGTGGTTTGATCCGTGATATTATAGCAAATACCACACCTTTTATTATGTATAAAGATTTATATGCTTCATCAGCTATTATTGGCTCATCGCTTTATTATTTGCTTTATCAACTTCATTCAAATTATTTTTTATGTATTTTTATTTCAATTGTTACAACAATTTTAGTGAGACTTCTAGCTGCAAAATACAATTTAGGGTTGCCCAAATTTGGCGTTTATAAAAATATAAACGATTAATTTATGTTTACATTTATACATATATTCAGTATTATAAAACATAAATAGTGTATACACTGTGACTAAACTTCCCAAAGTTGGACAAGACGAATAAATTTCATTAACCAACTTTTAAAAGATAATCATTAAGTATTTTTTCAAACTCATATAATAAATCATCTTCCTTAACTTTTTTAATTATTTCACCTTTTTTAAAGATGTAACCTTCTGAAATACCGCCGGCTATACCAAAATCAGCGTGTCTTGCTTCTCCTGGGCCGTTAACTGCACAGCCCATAACTGCAATTGTCAAAGGGATTTTTATATTTTTAAATTTATCCTCTACTTTATGAGCAAGTTCAATCAAGTTTATTTTACACCTACCACAGGTGGGGCAAGATATAAAGTTTATACCTTCATTACGAAGATTAAGCGAACGAAGAATATTGAAACCCGCATAAACTTCTTCAACTGGGTTTTCACTTAGCGAAACACGTATTGTATCACCTATTCCATCAAGTAAAAGTGGTGAAAAGGCAAGTGATGATTTTATTAAACCATTTTTTAACGTACCTGCTTCGGTTAAGCCAAGATGAAGCGGATAATCAACTTTTTTATCAATAAGCTGATATGCTTCAATTGTTGTCTTTACATCAGATGACTTTAACGATACTTTTATTTGGTCAAAATCATTATCTTCCAAGATTTTTATATGTTCGATAGCAGACTCAACCATTTTTTGTGCTAAAGTTAAATCGTCACGATTTGCATATTTTTTATCCAAAGACCCGCCATTTATACCGATACGGATTGGGATATTGTGTTTTTTTGCACTTTCAACTACTTTTCTAACGTTTTCTTCTTTTCCAATATTACCAGGGTTCAATCTTAAAGCATCAACACCCATATCAATGGCTTTTAATGCAAGACGATAGTCAAAATGTATATCAGCAACAATTGGTATTGGTGATTTTTTCTTGATATCCTTTAAAGCACTTGCAGCGTCTTTATTTAAAACAGCTAAACGTATTATTTCGCAACCTGCTTCGCTTAATTCCTGAATTTGGTTTAAAGTAGCATTAACATCACAGGTATTTGTCGTACACATTGATTGCACAACAATTTTATTCCCACCGCCTATTTTAACATCGCCTATTTTTACTACCTTTTTCATATTGATTATTTATCCTTTATTTTCAATCTCAATAGTCTGAGTGGGGTATGCAAAATCTATATTATTTTCACCAAATTTATTATAAATATTTAACAATAAATCACTTTTTACTTTTAAATATTCACTATAACCTGTCTTATTTGAATAAGCCAAAACAAGCAAATTAACAGAATATTCACTTAAACTTTCAAGTACAACATTCATATCGGATTTATCGATATTATTATTTGACTTTAAAATATCATAAATAAAATTTATCGCTTCAATTATTGTTTCTTTTTTTGCTTTATAAGTTAAGGTTATACTTTCACGAATAAGTCGTTTGTTCCTACGTGAGATATTTGATACAACTTGATTTGCTGTTACATTGTTTGGGATAATTATAAGTGAATTATCCATAGTCCTAAGTTTTGTGGATCGTAAATTTATATCAACAACCGTTCCTTCAACATTTTTGCCCATTATATCTTGGCTTATGTATATATAATCGCCAACTTTATAAGCGTTATCCAAAATTAAAGCAACGGACCCAAAAAGATTAGCAATAGTCTCCTTAGCAGCAAACCCGATAGCCAAACCACCAATACCTATCCCTGCAAGCAAAGACGTTGCTTCAATACCATAACGTTTTAAAAAAATTATTACTATAAAAAACAAAAAGACTACTTTTACCACATTATCCAATAACGGTAAAAACCTCAAAAGAAGACTATTTGTGTCTTTAAGTTTTAATACATAGCTTAAGTGTTTGGTAAGTTTGCTTATTAAATTAAGCCCCAACGAGATTACAATAATATAAAATATTATTCTTATTATTTCACTAACATGTGTTTGTAAAAATGTCATCATTTTTTCACCTCGTTAGTAATTATAACACAAAATCCGCTTTCATAATTGGAAAAAGTCATACAAATTTACGCTATTACAATTTCCAATTATGATTTGCTTTTTATTTCCTTAGTAATATTGTCAATAAATTCCTCAAGCTCAAATGTTCCAATATCACCTATTTTACGTTTGCGCACCGATATTTTATTTTCCTTGATTTCATTATCACCAACAACAATTACATAAGGTGTTTTTTTATCCTGAAGAGCTTCTCTTATTTTATACCCCATTGACTCACTTCTATCATCCATGTAAGAACGTATCCCATGATGTTTAAGCTCATCAAGTATTTTTTGTCCGTATTCCTGATGTCTGGTGGCAATCGGTACAATAACAACCTGAGTCGGAGCAAGCCATGTAGGGAAAGCACCTTCATAATGTTCAATTAATATACCCATAAACCGTTCCATTGACCCAAATACAACACGATGAAGCATTACAGGGGTTTTCATTTGCCCGTCAGCATCGACATATTTTAAGTTAAACCGTTCGGGCAAATTGAAATCCAACTGAATGGTTGCACCCTGCCAAGTCCTTCCTATTGCATCTTTAAGTTTAAAATCTATTTTAGGTCCATAAAAAGCACCGTCGCCCTCGTTTATTTCATACTTTAGACCTCTTTGTTCCAAAGCTTTTTTAAGCCCGTCTTCAGCCTTATGCCAGTTCTCAAGTTCGCCGGTATAATCATCGGGACGTGTTGAAAGCTCAACTTCATACTTCATGTTAAATAGTTTTAGTGTATAATCAACAAAATCGATAATTTCATTTATTTCATTTACAAGCTGGTCTAAAGTGCAAAAAATATGTGCATCATCCTGGGTAAATCCTCGAACACGGGTTAAACCGGCTAGTGCTCCAGAGCGTTCTTTACGGTATACTGTACCTAATTCAGCCATACGAAGCGGTAAATTACGATAACTATATCGATTAGCCTGATAAATCATAATATGAAACGGACAATTCATAGGTTTAAGCACAAATTCATTACCTTCATCGTCATTAATAAAATACATATTCTCACGATAATGCTCACTGTGACCTGAAATATCCCATAATTTTGATTTTGCAATATGCGGTGTGTTGACAATAACATAGCCACGCTTGTGATGTTCACTTCTCCAGTAGTTTTCAATTTCTTCACGTACTACAGCTAAGTTCGGATGCCATAAAACCAATCCGCCACCTATTTCATCACGTATTGAAAATAGGTCGAGTTTTGAACCTAGCTTTCTGTGATCACGTTTTTTCGCTTCTTCCAAAAATTCTACATATTTGTTTAAATCCTCTTGATTCCAAAAGCACGTTCCATAAATACGTTGGAGCATTTTATTCTTTTCGCTTCCTCTCCAGTATGCACCAGCTGTATTTAACAATTTGAATGCTTTAATATAGCTTGTATCAGGAACATGGGGACCTGAACAAAGATCATCAAATAAAATATTACCGTCTTTATCTTTTGTTAAATATAATGTCGGATTGTCATTTTTATGCTCTTCTAATAATTCGGCTTTATAGATTTCGCCTTCATCTATAAACTTTTGTATCTGTTTATCAACATTTTCAATCTGATATTTTTCAAAATAAAGATGTTCTTTAACTATTTTCTTCATTTCTTCTTCAATTTTAACCAAGTCTGCATCAACAAAAGTATGTTCTTCCAGGTCAAAATCGTAATAAAATCCGTTTTCAATCGAAGGACCAATTGCAAGCTTAGCCTGCGGGAATAAATTTTTTACTGCCTGTGCCATTATATGTGAAGCAGAATGGCGCAATATACTTAAATTTTCTTCATTTTTTTCCATAATTCTTACCGTTTCTCTACTTTACTTTAATTAAATTATACCACTAAATTATTTAAGTATATATATTATTTTTCAGCCCATGTTTGTTATTTTAATTTTTAAGTTTTTCCCATTGTTGTCCTTTTTTTATTTCGTTTCCCTGACCTTTTCAGTAGAAATGTCGGATTAGTAAATCCGACCTACAAGTTCAGAGGGCTGGGTGAGGATACATTTATGGCTCCATACAGCTTACGCATTCTTCCCGCCTGAGGCATCGCCCTCATTACAGTCGGTCGTCTTACCTACGGCGTTCATACGCTATTATTTTACGCCTGCTGATCCGCAACTGCTCAAGTGCTACGCTTTGTAGCTTGCGCGTTTTTACGTTGCTATATTTGATATTGTGGTTACTGCAAGCGCAACGCCCGAAAGGCAAGCAGTAATAATATTACTTTTTTTATCGTTTTTATCTTTTATATATTTATGAGGTGTTGAACATATATACATAAATGCGGTAAATGCTGTTTCGGCTATCTGTTTTACCAACAAATAATTTTTACTTTTTTATCATTTTTTTTCCCCCAAGTTATCTCAGACTCGTCAAGATTAATATTATTCGGAACTATTAGTCCAAGCATAATAGGATAAATTGCTGCCAATACTTTTTGACTTAAGCTAACTTCTTTTAAATAATTTGTTCCATATTGTTTTAAAGAACTTGAGGCTATAATTGAAGCCAAGAAAATTGTTTTATTTAATTTTTCATTTTTTTGTTGTAATACACAATTTTGTTGACCTTTATAACTGTGTATATTATTAGTTTGGTTATTTATTGACAGCATAATTTTACCTTATTTAAAATAACTTTGCCTTATCTGTTCACATTTTTTAATGGCTTCTTTTCCTAGTTTTTTAATTTTTGATATTTGTCTTGATTTGCCATTTTGTCAAAGGCTGCTTCAACTAAACCCAAACCTAAATACATTTGTGGCATTAGCACGACTGATGCAGCTTTTTTAGCTCCTTCACCAAACTTTTCTCACCATATAGGCGCTCCAAACGATACCTTATCCTTTTGAACAGCGTGATGGTTGTTCATTTTCATGCCAAAACTTTGGGGGCTTGATGACAGGTTTTGAGCTTTTGACCTTTTCACTTTATTCAACTTTGTGATGTATCCGTTTGCAGACATTTGTACCCCATAATTTAAATTGTTTACTTTTATTTAGTTTTCATCTCACTTCTATTAAACTTTTAAAATATATTTTGTTTATATAAAAACTGTAAAAAAATAATTTGCTAGTTAAATTAAAAATTTTACAAAAATTAATATCTTGATATTATAAAATTAAAATAATCTTTAAAATGGAGAAAAATAATGACAATAAAAAACGTTTTAATATGTGGTATAGGAGCAATAGGAAGTATTTATGCAGTTAAACTTTTAGAAAATAAAAACTGTAATTTAAAAATCCTTCTTGATGAGACAAGGATTGAAAAATACAAAAAGGAAGGGCTTAATTTCAACGACAAAATATATAATTTTGATTATACTTTGCCTCAAAATGATGACAATTTTAAAGCAGATTTAATAATTATAGGTGTAAAGAATAATAGCTTAGAATGGGTTATAAAAAATATAAAAAATTTTTTAACAGAAGATACAATAATAATGTCTTTATTAAATGGGATTACAAGCGAAGATGAGATTTTAAATGAATATAAAGATGCAAAAGTTTTGTATAGTTATTTTGTAGGACACACTTCAACAAGAATAGGCAGGAAAATAATTTTTGACGGGGTTGGCAATATTATATTCGGGACATTAGACCATAAATTTGAAGAAGAAGTTAAAGAAGTTGAAAACTTTTTTATTGATAACAATATAACATATAAAATACCAGAAGATATAAACTATGCAAGATTTTGCAAGTTTATGATGAATGTTGGGTTAAACCAGACATCGGCTCTATCAAGGGCTGAATATAGCATTTTCCAACAAAGAGGTGCAAATTATAATCTTATGTTAAAATTATTTGAAGAAGTAAGCATGCTTGCTAGAGCAATGGGGATAAAAAACTATCAAAATTTAATTCCTGATGCTTTAAAATACCTTGACTTAATGATACCAAACGGCAAGTCATCAATGCTTCAGGATATTTTAAATAAAAGCAAAACAGAAGTACAGATATTTTCTAAAACCGTTATTGATTTAGCAAAAAAATATAATATAAATGTGCCTTACAACCAAGTAATTTATGAAATAATATGTGCTTTAGAGGAAAACTTGTGCTAAATTTAAAAAATTAACATAAGTTTATATTAGTTTGTAATTTTATTATGGCTTTTGTATAATTTAAAAAAAGAATGGAAAAGAATAAGGTAATTTGAGCTAAGATAATAAACATATGGAAATATTGGATATAAAAAATGATTTAGCGAGAATATTGTATTCTCCATTAAATGACAAAAAGCTTATGTTGTCTGATTTCTTAGTAGTTCAAGATGCTAATGAAATTATTTTTGCTCAAATTATTAATATTGAAACATCAAGATATGAAGATTGTAATATCGCTGTATTAAAGTTTGTTTTAACATATAACCCTAAAACCAATAGTGTAATGACATATAACGGGTATGTTCCATCAAAATCATCTGAATTAAAATATTTAAACCCTGTTGATATTGTGAAACACATACGTAAAGAAGAAAAAATTATAAATTGGGGTAATCTTCTAAACACAAAAGTTGACTTGAAAACCGATTTAAATATCCTAAATGACAACTTTTATATTGAATGTGATAATAAACGTTCAACTCAGATAATTAATAATAATATTATTGAAACATTAAACGAACTTAATGAAAAAGTTGTTGTAGTTGACTTTGAAAGCAGGTTTAAAAATAAATGTGCAAAAAGCATAAAACTTGGTGAAGAACTTAAAATACCATTTAATGAAGATGCTTTTGACTATATTATCCAAAATGATATTGGTTTGGGTGCTTATGAAAATAGAATCGTTGTTGAGGGTATTTTGCTTGAACTTCAAAGTTATGTTAAAACATTAGAAAATAAATTCTTACCCTTTAAAACTTTGGAAAAAGTTATTGAAGATGAATTTTGCAGAACAAAATTGCCCGAAATGGGATTATTCAGAAATAAACTTATAAAATATTCCCGTCAAAATCTTTTTGCACAATATGATTCTGAAATTTCTATAATAAATAAATATATTGAAGAAAATAATGTAACAATAATAAATACTTATCACGTTGACGATAATTGGAAAAAACTTGTTTTAAATTCAATAGTCGAAAGTATAGACACTGAATGTTACTTTGTTGTGATACTTGATGACATGAATTCAAATAAAAAAACTTTAGAGAAAATTTACCAAAATAAAAATATAAAACCAATTTTAAGCACAAGCTATTTATATAAAGAAAATTTTTATATAAAAACGTCTTCCTCAAACGGTATTTTATTCAAGCAGCAGCAGCGTTCAAAAGATTTTGCTACATATAGTTCATTTATACATAAACTTGGTTTAAATGAATATATTATTAATGGTGAAGCAACTTATGACATTCCTTTTATTCTAAAATTAAAGAAATTTGATTTTGAACGGGAAAGAATGATTGATGAACAAATTAAAGCAGATGTTGATTCTATTATGCAACGAGGTTCTTTGACTTATTTTTCAAATGAAAACTATCAAAATTATAAACCACTTGAAAAAAACAGCTTTGATATGAAAAGTTTTGATGAAAGAAATATATTTGACCAAAACTCAAATTCTTTAATGGATATGACAATTGAAGAAGCTATGAACAATGCCGCTTCCCAGGATATTCAGATGGAGCCTGAAACTCAAAATGTGATAAAAAATGAAGAAATTCAAAAGATAAAACATGATGAAAAGTCGGATGTTCAGGCAAAAACTATTGAAGAAAATCATAAAATAGAAGAAAATGAACAAATTAATGAAGATGAAAGCTTTATTGAAAATAACAATATAAGTCTTGAAGATGAAATTGTTGAAGAAAATGACTTTTTAACTGACAATGATGATTATCAAAATGATGATGAAGACGATATTATTGATTCAAATATGTTAAACCTGCTTGATGTTCTTGAGGTAAATGATAATATTCCAGAAGAAACAACAATCTCTGATGAAGAAGATATAGAGCAAGAAGAAGAAAATTTTTCGGACATTGAGATAAAAGAAAGTGAAATAAACCAAGCAGAAGAAAATATCGAAGAAAATTTAGATGAAAATATAGAAGAAAGTATTGTAGAAAATATCAAAGAACTTCCATATTCAAAAAATGATGAAATCCCTATTGTTGGCATAGACGATTTAGGGAAAAATGAAAGTACATCCAATACAAAATTTAAAGAAGGTGACAGAATACATAACAAAAAGTATGGCAATGGCACAATTGAAAAGATATTAAAGTGTAATGATAAATATTTATTTTCCATACAATTTGAAGAACATGGCAGGAAACTTTTAAATCCACAGCTTGCAAATATTGAAAGTGTTGAGTAGTATTTTATTTCCTAACATGTTAATTTTTTTTAATATTTTAAGTAATTTTGTTATTTTTTATGTAACATGTATAAGTAAAAGATGACAAGTGGAGTATTGTAATGTACAATTTAGCGATTATAGGTGCAGGTCCGGCAGGTATATTTACGGCTTTGGAAATACAAAAAATAAAGCCTGATTGGAATATAATTATTGTTGAAAAAGGCTCAAAAATAGAAAAAAGAACGTGCCTGCTTCGCGAAGGATATGAAAAATGCCCAAGATGCAAAAAATGTGGATTGTTATGCGGCTGGGGCGGCGGTGGAGCGTTTTCTGATGGTAAGCTTACCTTAACACCTGATGTTGGCGGGCACTTGCTTGATTATATGGACCGTACTCATGTCGATGAAATAATTAAATATACTGATGATTTATATTTAAAGTTTGGAGCAACTGAAGTCGTATATGGAAGTGATAGAAGTAAATCTGCAGATATTGAAAGAGCTGCAACCTTAGCTGAATTAAAACTTGTGCATTCTCCAGTTAGACATCTTGGAACAGAACGTAGTTTACACGTTTTGAAGGCTATGCAAGACTTTTTGGATGAAAAAGTAACTATTTTAACTGATGTCCAGGCTTGTGATTTAATAGTGGAAAACGAACAAATTAAAGGATTTACATTATCAAATGGTGATAAAATAGAAGCTGAGTATGTTGTAGTTGCTCCAGGTCGCGAAGGAGCTGATTGGTTAGCAAAAGAATTTGCACGTAATAAAATAGGAATGGTAAATAATGCCGTTGATGTAGGTGTCCGTGTTGAATTACCCGCTGCAGTTATGGAACCTATTACAGATAAATTATACGAATCAAAACTTGTATATCATTCACCAACTTTTGGTGACGAGGTTCGTACATTTTGTATGAATCCTCATGGTGAAGTCGTAATGGAAAATTATAATGGTATTTCAACAGTAAATGGTCACAGTTATGCAAACAAAAAAACACAAAATACCAATTTTGCATTACTTGTAAGTAAAAAGTTTACCGAACCATTTAAAGAACCTATTGCGTATGGCCAACATATAGCACGCCTAGCCAACATGTTATCAGGCGGGGTATTGGTTCAAAGATTTGGTGATTTGCTAGATGGCAGACGTTCTACATTAGAAAGACTTAAAGCAAGCACTTTAACACCTACATTATCTTGTGCAACACCTGGTGATTTAAGTCTTGTTCTTCCATATCGTCAATTATTAAGCATTATTGAAATGTTGTATGCATTGGATAAAATAGCTCCAGGGGTCGCATCAAGGTATACGCTTCTATATGGTGTTGAAGTCAAATTCTACTCTGCACGTGTAAAATTATCAAATAATTTAGAAACTCAAGGGGTAAAAAATATGTTCTGCATTGGTGACGGTGCAGGCGTTACAAGAGGTTTAATTCAAGCATCTGCATCAGGTGTTCTTGCAGCCAGAACAATTGCAAGCCGGGGATAAAATTAATTGTAATAAAAAAGGCGGCGCGAGTTTGAAATTTCAAACTCGC
>USEW01000021.1 GCA_900553845.1 uncultured bacterium | reverse complement strand
CGATTTAATAATTGATATAATCGAAAAAACCGGTTATGAAATTGATAGAGTCGAAATTAATGACGTTGAAAAAGATACTTATTTTGCTGATATCTGTTTAAAAGATAAAAATGGGGAAAATGAAATAAGAATAGATTCTCGTCCATCCGATGCAATTGCTGTTGCAATTCGGGCTGATGTTCCAATATTAATTGGAACAAGTGTTATGGCTGAAGGAGCAATATCTGTAAATTCTCAAAAAGAGGAAGAGGAAGCCGAAGAATTTAAAAGTTTTATACAAAATATAAAGCCGTCTGATTTTGGAAAAATTCTGGGGCAAAACAACGAATCTGACCAATAATAAAATACAATTTTGTTATATAGAAATAATAGTAAAGGAAACTAAAAATGGAAAATCAAAAAGTAACAAAAGATATGGGTATAATCGAAATTATTCAACTAAAACCACAAGCTTTGGAAGTATTTGGAAAGTATGGTATGGGATGTATAGGGTGTGCTGCAGCTAAATTTGAAACATTGGAAGCAGGTGCAATTGTTCATGGTATAGATCCTCAGGCTATGGTTGATGAAATTAATGCTCTTGCTGACTAAACTTTATATAACTTAACGATTTAACCAATTAGAGTTATATTTAAAAAAATTTTATGTTATAAAATAAATAATAAATTAAAGAAGAATTAGTATAATTAATTAGGAGAACAAAATATGTCAGTTGGTTCATTTGTGTTTATGTTACACTCACACCTACCATATTATAGAAAAGCAGGTATGTGGCCGTTTGGTGAAGAAAATTTATATGAATGTATGTCAGAAACATATATTCCATTGATTAAAGCTATTGAGGAACTTTATAATGATGGAATAATGGCTAAGTTAACAGTTGGAATTACGCCAATATTGGCCGAACAACTTAATGATGAACATTTGAAAAACGGATTTGTTGCTTATTTAGATGAAAAATTAAGAGTAGCACAGGAAGATATTGAAAGATATCCAAATGAAAACGTTGCTCATTCACAACATTTGCGTTATTTAGCAGAATATTATCATAAATGGTATAGTGATATTAAAGATTTATTTGTTAACAAATACAATAAAGATTTAATTGCCCAATTTAAAAAATATCAAGACTTAGGAGCAATTGAAATTACAACATCCGGAGCTACTCATGGATTTTCACCTTTGTTATGTACAGATGCAAACCTAAATGCACAATTTAAGGTTGGTTCTGATACTACAAAAAGATTATTTGGTAAAAAAGCAAAAGGTTGTTGGCTGCCTGAGTGTGCATATCGTCAAGGCTATTTGTTCCGTTCAAAATGTGGTGATAAAAAATGGAGACCATCAATTGAGGTAACATTACAAAATAACGGTATTGAATATTTCTTTACAGAATCACATGTTATTGAAGGTGGTAATTCAATAGGAAATCGTCGGGTTATTGGTATGTATGGAAATATTGAATATATTCCTTTACCAGAACGTGAAAAGACAGGTTATGATACTTTTAGCGCATACTGGTTGCCGGATGCGCAGGTTGCTGTAATGGGACGTAATGAAAGAGCTGGGTATCAAGTTTGGTCAGCGGCTGATGGTTATCCGGGTGATGGATGTTATCGTGAATTTCACCGTAAAGATGCAAATTCTGGGTTAAATTATTGGAGAATAACAAGCCCAACTACAGATTTAGGTGATAAAATGTTATATGACCCTGTGTTGGCTATGTCCCAGGTCAATTCAAATTCTGACCATTATGTTACTTTATTATATCACTTATTAAATGACCATAAACTTGCTACAGGAGAAGAAGGATTGGTTATGGTGTCATTTGATACTGAACTTTATGGACACTGGTGGTTTGAAGGCGTTGAATTTATTAAACAGGTTATTACAAAATTAAATAAATATCAAAAAGGTATTGAACGTTTGACAGCTTCTGAGTATCTTGAAAAACACCCACCAAAAGAAGCAATACAAATTCCTGAAAGCAGCTGGGGACAAGGCGGTCATTTCTGGGTATGGCAAAATCACTTAACTGAATGGATGTGGCCTATAATCCATAGTTGTGAAAAACGTATTAGTGAAATAGTTTCAAAATATGAAAATATTCCTAATGACAAGTTGCTTCACCGTGCTTTAAATCAGCTGGCACGTGAAAATCTTCTTCTTCAAAGTTCGGATTGGCCGTTTTTAATTACTACTTGGCAAGCTAAAGATTATGCTACTGATAGATTCCGTGAACATGTTGAGCGATTTGAAACAATTGCGGATATGATTGAAAATAAAAATATTGATGAATCTAAATTATCAGAAATAGAATCAATAGATAATTGTTTCCCAGATATTGATTATCGTGTATATTTACCAATTGAAGAGGGTGTTATTCCTCAACAAGAATGTAAATTAGCACCTTTATATCAATAACTGTGGGATTTTCCTAATATTTAACACAGAAAATAAACGCGAATAAAAATTAATATAATTTTTATTCGCTTCTTTTTATAAAAAAATTTATAGACAATATTTATTAATAGCGTATACAAAACCATCATCATCAATAGATTTTGTAATAAAATCAGCGTTTTCTTTTAATTTCTCACTTGCATTACCCATTGCTATTTTATAATTTGAGCTTTTTAATAAATCAATATCGTTGTCTTCATCACCAATTGCCAGTATTTCGTTTTTATTTATGTTAAATAAATTGGCTAAAAATTTAACAGCAAGTCCTTTATTTGAATTTTTACTTGAAATTTCACAAAAATTTTTAGTTGAGCGAACAACATAAAGAGAGTCATTGTATTTATTTTTTAGTTCACTTGTTAAATTTTCTATAACTTGAGAGTCATTGTCAATTGCAAGTATTTTATTAACCTGATTATTTAAATCTAAATCAAGCAAATTATTAACAACACTATATGGAATTAATCTTTTGTTTGTATAGTCTTTAATTATTTGATTATCATTTTCACAAAAAAGTCTATCATTTAGATACAAATTTGTATGTATGTTTTTAGTTTTTAAAACATTTAGAATTTCAAAAGCTAAATTTGGTTTAACAGGGTCAATGTATAAAGTATTATTATTATCATAAAAATTTTTTATTAAAGCCCCTTGGTAACATATCAAAGGTGTATTTATATCAAGCATATTTGCAATTTTAACAGCAGCACAATACATTCTGCCAGTTGCAAGCACAACTTTTATATTATTTTGTGTAAGTTTTTTAATAGTATTAATAACATTATTTGAGATGGTAAAATCCTTTTTTAAAATTGTACCATCAATATCAGTAACAATCATTTTAATCATAGTTATACATTTAATTTTTCTTTTGTATAATTTATTAACCCGCCTTTTTCGATTAAATTTTGTATTTTTTTAGGGTATGAATTAGTTTTATATTCTTTATCTTTGGTAATATTTTTAATAATCCCGTTTACAATATCAACTTCAACTTTATCGCCAATTTTGCACTCATTAACAAACTCTCTTTGTTCAAAAATAGGCAGACCTATATTTATTGCATTGCGGAAAAATATTCTTGCAAAAGATTTAGCAATAATGCATGAAATACCAGATGCTTTAATTGAAATAGGAGCATGTTCACGAGATGAACCACAACCAAAATTTTCACCGCCAACCATTATGTCACCTTGTTTTACATTCTTAACAAAATCTTTATCAATATCCTCCATACAATGTAATGATAATTCTTTTTCATCACTTGTATTTAAATATCGAGCAGGGATAATTACGTCTGTGTCTACGTTATCGCCATATAGGTGAGATTTACCAAAAAATTTTTTTTCCATATTCATCCACTTCTCCATTTACAAATCTGTTTTTTTGTAGTATACATAAAAAATAAGATAGTTTCAACATTAATTTGATAATGGTACTTAGAAAAATGAAGGAGATTTAAAAATGAATTATTACATCGGAGAAGCAGCAGGAAAAGTTTGGGAATACTTAAACAGCCAAAAGACAAAGGAAGCAACATTTTCAAAATTAGAAAAAGATTTGGATTTAGATGATAATTTTATAAAAATGGGTATAGGCTGGCTTGCTTATGAAGGAAAAGCTGACTTGTCAGGCAAAGGTGCTCGTGCTAAAGTTAGATTGGTTGAAGCTTCCAACTAGTTTAAGTAAGATAATCAAAAAAGCCTCAAGTCAAATGATGATTTGAGGCTTTTTTGTGTTTTAATTATAATAAAAATTAAATTAAAAGGTAGAAAATAAATGATGTATATAAAAAAATTAAAAAAATATTCAAATCCTGATGGGAATGGGTTTTATGGTGAATTTGGCGGCATGTTTGTGCCAGATGATTTTAAAAATGTTTTAAAAAGGCTTGATTGTGAATTTGAAAAATATATAAAAGATGAAAGTTTTTTAATTGAAGTGTATTCTTTGCTTTGTGAATATTCAGGTCGCCCTACTCCGTTATATTATGCTAAAAATTTGACCGATTATTATGGAAAAGGAAAAATCTATTTAAAACGTGAAGATTTAAACCACACTGGCGCACACAAAATAAATAACGTTGTAGGTCAAGGCTTGTTGGCTAAAAAAATGGGGGTTAAAAAAGTAATAGCTGAAACTGGAGCCGGTCAGCATGGTGTTGCAACTGCTACTATTGCTGCTTTGCTTGGACTTGAGTGCACTATTTTTATGGGCGAGGTTGATGTTGAACGTCAAAAATTGAATGTTGAAAGGATGGAGCTTTTGGGTGCAAAAGTTGAAAGTGTGAAAACAGGTACTCGTACTTTGTCTGATGCCTGTGATGCTGCTATTGATTATTGGATAAAAAATAGTAATGATGTTTTCTATATCCTTGGTTCTGCTGTTGGACCGCATCCTTATCCAAAGATGGTTAGATTTTTCCAAAGTATTATAGGAAGTGAAATAAGACAGCAGATTCTTGCAAAAGAAGACAAACTGCCAAATTATGTCCTTGCTTGTATTGGCGGTGGCAGCAATGCTATTGGTGCTTTTTATGCGTTTCTTGATGATGAAAATGTTAATTTAATTGGACTTGAAGCTGCAGGCTTAGGTATTGACTCTGATAAAACAGCAGCATCTTTAACATTAGGAAAAAAAATGATACTTCATGGTAAAATGCAATATGTTTTATGTGATAATTCGGGTAATATTAAAAAGTCATATAGTATTTCAGCTGGGCTTGATTATCCAGGGTGTGGACCTGAACATTGTTATTTAAAAGATATTGGCCGGGTAAAATATGAACCTATTTGTGATGATGAAGCTATAAAAGCTTTTGCGCTTTTAAGTAAAAAAGAAGGTATTGTGCCAGCTATTGAATCTTCACATGCTTTAGCTTATCTTGATAAATTAATGCCAAAAACTAAAAAAGATGATATCATTATTGTAAATCTTTCAGGCCGTGGTGATAAAGATGTTGAAAGAATTTTAAAATTATTGAATAGGGATAAAGATTTAAAAAATATTAATAAAGTTTAATTTGAGGAAAATAAATAATGAATGAAAATGAAATAAAAATTGAAGAAAAGTTTATTGAGCAGGCAAAACTAATTGCACGTGGAGCTGATATCATTCCAAATGGAATTATGGAGCTTGCAAAAAGACTTCAAGAAGCTGAAAAAAATAATAAACCGTTAAGAGTTAAGCTTGGTCTTGACCCAACACGTCCTGATTTACATTTAGGACATACTGTTGTTATGAGAAAGTTAAAACTTTTTCAACAGTTTGGACACAAAGTTGTTTTGATTGTTGGAGGTGCTACAGCCATGATTGGTGACCCTTCTGGCAAGTCTCAAACAAGACCAAGTTTAACAAAAGAAGAAGTTGAAAATAATGCAAAAACTTATTTTGAACAGATGGATAAAGTTGTAAATATTAAAGAAGCTGAAGTAACCAATAATGCAGATTGGCTTCATAAAATGGGGCTTGTTGAGTTGTTAAAACTTGCTTCAAATGTAACTGTTGCAAAATTAATGACACGTGATGATTTTCAAAAACGTTATCAAACAGGTCAGCCTATTGCAGTTCATGAATTTTTCTATCCTTTAATGCAAGCTTATGACTCAGTTGTTGTGGATGCTGATATTGAACTTGGCGGAACCGACCAGATGTTTAATCTTTTGCTTGGACGTGAAGTACAACTTGCTTATGGTAAAGATAATCCTCAGCTTGTGTTTTTGCTTCCACTTTTGGAAGGTACGGATGGTGTTTTAAAAATGTCAAAAACTTATCCTCAAAATTGTATATCTTTAACTGAAGAACCAAAAAATATGTATGGAAAATTGATGTCAATTAAAGATGAAATGATTATGAGATATTTTACATTGCTTACTGATAAAACTGATGAAGAATTAAAACAAATAGAAAAAAGATTAAAATCTGGTGAAAATCCTCGTAATATAAAAATGGAACTTGCTTATTATATTACAAAAGAATATTGTGGTGATGAAAATGCAAATGCTGCTCAAAATGATTTTATAAATGTTGTTCAAAAGCATCAAGTTCCTGAAGATATAGTTGAAATTAACGGAATAAATAAAAATATTTTGGATATACTTGTTGAACAAAATTTTGCAAAAAGTAAATCCGAAGCCAAACGTCTAATCTTTCAAGGTGCTATTAAATTTGATGATGAAAAAATTGATGATATAAATTTTGTTGTTAATAAAAGCGGCATTATAAAAGCAGGAAAAAGAAACTATGTCAAAATTATATAAAAATGTACTTGAATTAATAGGTAATACACCTTGTGTTAAAATAAATGAGCTTGTTGAAAGTGACGCCAAACTTTATGCAAAACTTGAGTATTTTAATCCGGGTTTTTCTATAAAAGATAGAGCTGCATATAATATGATTATGGAAGCTATAAAGGAAGGTAAAATTAATAAAGAAACTATTATTATTGAGCCCACAAGCGGTAACACGGGAATTGGACTAGCTCTTGTATGTTCTATTTTAAAAATAAAACTTATTTTGACAATGCCCGAAAGTATGAGTTTAGAACGTCAAAAAATGTTAAAACATTTAGGCGCTAAACTTATTCTTACCAAAAAAGAACTTGGGATGAAAGGAGCTGTTGATGAAGCATTAAAGCTTAATAAAGAAAACAAAAATAGTATGATTATGTCACAATTTGATAATCCTAATAATCCTAAAGCACATGAAAAAACTACAGCAATTGAGTTGTATAATGATTTTGAAGGCAAAATTGATTATTTTGTAGCTTCTTTTGGAACAGGTGGTACAGTAAGCGGAGTTGGAAGAAAACTAAAGCAACTTATTCCCAATATAAAAATAATAGCCGTTGAACCATATGAAAGTCCATTAATTTCACAAGGCAAAGCATCATCACATGACATTCAGGGGATTGGAGCTAACTTTATTCCTGATAATTTAGATAAAACAGTTATTGATGAAATATTTACCGTTAAAACAGTTGATGCTATTCAAATGGCAAAAGATGCAGCCGTTAAAGAAGGGATTTTGTGTGGTATATCTTCTGGTGCTAATCTATTTGCAGCAAAAGAAATTGCAAACAGAAATAAAGATAATAATGTTGTTACAATATGTAATGATTTAGCTGAACGCTATATTTCAACTGGTTTGTTTGAGTAAGTTTTTAGAAAGTTATAAAAATGTTAAAAAAAATTTTTATATTTTTTATTTTATTTTTTTGTTCAATATGTATTGCAAATGCACAAGACTTAAAATTTGCACAAATTGCTGATGTTCATTTTGACACAAGTGAAAATTCAAATTCAGCACAAAGTTTGAAATGGGCAATTGATGAGTTAAATAAAATAAATGACTTAGATTTTGTTGTTTTTTTAGGTGATAATCTTGATAAATCAAATAAAACAGTATTAAAAAGTTTTTTAGGTGTTGTGAATTATTTAAATAAACCTTATTATATTGTTTTGGGGAATCATGATTCTCATAAAATTTCAGGAATTACAAAAGATACGTATATGGAGATTGTTTTAAATTATAATAAAAATCAAAAGACACTATCATCAAATTATATGTTTGCACCTAAAAAGGGAATCAAATGTCTTGTGCTTGATGGTGTTATGCCATATATGCCAAGTAAACATGGACAGTACACTTTCGAAACACTAAACTTTGCTAAAAACAATTTAAAAAAATACAAAAAAGATAAGTTTATAATATTTCAACATTTCCCAGTTTATGAGCCCTTTGATGACAAAACCCGTGAAATATACGAAAAAGATGCCTATTTAAAATTATTAAATGATTTTGAAAATATTTTAATGATAAGTTCAGGTCACTATCATAAATCAAAATCAATTTATGATAATAAAAATGTGCTTCATTTATCGACTGAATCATTTGCAAAAGAAGGTTATCATTTTGATATAGTTGAAGTAAAAATAAAAAATAAAAAAAATAAAGAGAATCAAATAAACGTTAAAAATATTAAGTTACAGTAAATTAGTTTACAATTATCGTTTTTTAAACTAAAATTAAAATTAGAGTAAGTATTTGGGGTGATTTATGCTAGATTTACAAGCAGATTATGAAGTTGTTATTTATGCTATTGGTGACACCAAAGCCGGTACAAAAATGGGGAAACTTCAATTAAAAAATCTTGAAGATGAGTCGATTTTAAACTGTGTGTTATGGGAAGAGACAATAAATAGGTTAGATCCAAAGTTGTTTAGATGTGGCAATATTTTAAAAATACTAAGCGGGACATATAATGAAAAATTTAATAATTGTAATGTTACTAATTTAAAATTAATCTATGAAGCAAAAATTGGCTTAACAGAACCTATGCGGGAAAAACATTTTTTTAAAATAATTGATTATACTAATAAAATAAAAAATCAGGATTTAAAAAATTATATATTGAATTTATTAAATACATACAAAAAAGAATTAAAAATAGCACCCGCGGCAAAAATGCATCATCACAATTATATAGGTGGTTTAATACAGCATATTGTAGAATGTCTGGAATTTTCAGATGTTATAAAAGAAAAAATGGTGTATGAAATTGATAGTGATGATATAATAGGTGCTTGTATACTTCATGATTTTGGAAAGATTTTTGAATATAAAATAGATGTTGAAACAGGGCTTATTGATTATGATGAGGATTTTCGTGAAAATTGGAGAACTCATACGCAATGGGGTTATTCAAATTGTATGACAATGGGATTTACAAATATTGCCAAAATGATAGCAGCACATCATTCAAGGATTGAGTGGGGAGCTATTATTGATTTAAATGAAAAAAACTTAGAGCCAATGTTGTATTTTATTCACCATATTGATGATTTGTCAGCGAAATTTGGTAAAATATCCACCAAAGATTTATAATAAAAAACGCTTTTAAAAATTATATAGGAGAAAAAAGATTATGTTAAAAAAATTAATATCAATAATATCATTTATAACTATATTTTCAAATGTAACTTATGCAAATATAAATAAATCATTTGATGCAAATGTTGAATCAAAAAGACTTGATGTGGGTACTTGTTTAAATTTAAGTCTTACTAATCAAATTAATACGGATAGTATTTTAATTGGTGATAGTTTTCAAGCTATATTAAAAAATGATTTAAAGGAAGGTAAGGCATTAATATTACCAAAAGGAACGCTTATTCGCGGAACAATTGCCGATATAAAGCAGAAAAAAAGACCTTCAAAATCAGCAGTTTTATATTTAAAATTTGACCATATTGTAACACCAAACGGTCGTCAATTGCCGTTTAAAGGTAGTTTATTTAATATTGCTAATTTAACTATAGATGGTGGTATTGATGGTGGTGGAAACTACTTTAGCGAATTAAAACGTAATTGTAAGTCAAGTGGCGAAATTTTAAAAATAACTAACGAATGGGGCTTTGACTCAGGTGAATGGTTAAACGGATATGGAAAGATTTTAACTTGCCCTGTTGCATGGATTGGCGGAGGAATTGGCGCCTTTGGATACTTAGTTGGTGATAGTGTTGCTGATTTGTTTAAAAAAGGAAAAAATGTTAATTTGACTAAAAATTCAAATATTGATGTGCTTTTAACAAATCCAATTGATGTACCTACAAATTAAGAAAGAGCCTTTGTTTAAAGTGTTTAACATTCTTTTTAAAATATTTAAAAATACATATACTTATTATTTTAACAATATTGAGCTTAAAATTGGTAAGATTTTAAAAGAAAAGAATCTTGAAGTTGCAACAGCAGAATCTTGTACAGGCGGTCTTGTTTCAAGCCGCTTGACTGATATTTCAGGAAGTTCAAATTATATTAGGATAAATTTTGTTACATATGCAAATGAAGCTAAAGAAAAATTTTTGGGCGTTTCATATGAAACTTTAATAAAATACGGAGCTGTTAGTGAAAAATGTGCAATTGAAATGGCTCAAGGTGTTTTGAAAAATAATCCTCAAATTGATATAGCATTAAGTATAACGGGTATTTTAGGTCCATCAGGCGATACAAAATCAAAAGAATTGGGGCTTGTTTATATGTGTGTTGCCAATAAAGAAAATTTTATTGTAAAAAAATATAATATGTTTAACAAAAATCCATATAAAAATAAAAGTGAATTTAAAAATAATCTAATACGTAAGTATTCAAAAATCGAGTTTTCACAAGCAGCGTTAAAACTATTGTATGATTTTTTGTTAAAATATTATGCAAAATAGAAAAAAATTGATAGAATATAATAAGTTACTATATTTATTTGAGGAATAAAGATTGGAAAATTTGAAAATAGAGGAAGTCAATTATCCTTATTTAGAAAAACCTCTAAAAATTATTGAACGAGAAAATGGTCATAAAATTGTTTTAGGTTATAAAAGCGGCGGTTTATGTAATATTTCAAGCTGGGTAAAAACCGGTTCGATAAATGAAGATGATGAGATTAATGGAATTTCTCATTTTGTTGAGCATGTTATGTTTAAGGGAACTAAAACATATAAAGCCGGATATTTTGATAAAACTCTTGAGGCTAAAGGCGCTATTGTTAACGCTGCAACCTGGAAGGATTATACTTTTTATTATGTGACTTTGCCGTATGGAAAAAATGGTGAAGACTTTAAACTTGCTATAAAACTTCATGCTGATATGATGATAAATCCAATATTCCCTGAAGAAGAGCTCGGGCTTCCATTTGATTTTGATAAGGAAACGCCTAAGCTTAAAAGAGAACGTTCGGTTGTTATTGAAGAAATAGGGATGTGTGAGGATAATCCCTGGACAAAAGTTTATAATCAATGTAATCAAAATATGTACACACAACACCCATATAAACGTGATGTTATTGGAAAACGTCAGATTATATCATCAATACCTCGGGAAAAAGTTATGGAATATTATTTGAAATTTTATACACCAAATAATATTACAACTATTGCTGTTGGTGATTTTGATGAAGATGAAATATTAAAGTTGCTGTTAAAAGAATTTGATTTTAAAGGGCGTGAAAATAATTTGAGTATGAAAGAATATGTACTCGATTCAAGGAAACCTGCTCAATTTTTTGAGAAAACTGCTAATGTAAATACAGGGTTTATGATGTATGGTTTTTTGGGTCCTAGAGCTTGCAAATTAAAAGAAATTATTGCGCTTGATATGATAAGTATTATTTTAGGCGAGGGGATAAGTTCCCGTCTTCATCAAAATTTGATTGAGAAAGCTTCAGACTCTGTTTTTAATATGGTTTCATCTTGTCATTATCAGTTTAAAGATGGAAGTAACTTTTTTATACAGGCTAATTTTAAACCGGAAAAAAAAGATATTGCTTTAAAACTTATTAATGATGAAATAAATAAAATAAACGAATCAATAACTGATAGAGAGTTTAATAAAGCAAAGAAAAAAATTCTCTCTTCGTTTGCTTGTGATTCTGAAACAGTCTCTTCAATATCTGAAACAATTGGTGATTATATGACAAAATTAAATGATATAAAACCAATTGAAGATTACTTGAAAATTGTTGATAAAATGACAATTTCCGATTTGCTTCAAATCTCAAAAGAGTATATAAATTTAGATTTTGTGACTGTTTCAATCTTGCTACCCAATAAAAATGAAAAGGATAATTAAATAATGTGTTCATTGCATAAGATAAATTTAGATAATGGAATAAATTTAATAACTAAGATTAATAAAAAAACGCCAAGAATAGCTTTTACTTTATATTTAAAAATTAACGAACAAGAAAAATATAGCGGTCTATATTCACTTTTAAACAGACTCTTTTTTCAAGGTACTAAAAAGTATTCATCAAGTGAGTTGGCTAATATTCTTGAAGAGAATGCAATTGAATGTTATTCAAGTTTAAAATCCGATAGTTTACAGTTTAAAATATTTTGTTTAAATGACGACTTTAATTTAGCTTTGGATATATTAACAGATATAATTGAAAATTCAACATTTGAAGAACTGGAAAAAGAAAAAATAAAATTAAAAGGGGAAATTCAAGCACGTTTGGATTCTCCAAAAAGTGTCGCTTATGATGCTTTTTACCGGAATTTATATAAAGAACATCATTATGGAAACACCATGACAAAAACTTTGGAGGATATTGATAAGATACAAAAAGCAGATATTATCAAAGCATATAATAAAATAATAAATAATTCTCAAAAAGTTATGTCGATTGTTGGGGATTTTAATAAAGATGAAATTGTAAAAATAATTAATGATAAATTTAATTATCTAGAATCTCAAAATGTTGAGTCAAAAATTGAGGAAGTAACTTTAAATGAAGCGAAAATTATAAAGATTGAAAAAGATGATGTAGCACAAGCTCAAATAATTTTGGGATATTTATGTGACACTTATAAAAGTGAGGATTATGCTCCAATTCTTGTTATGAACACACTTCTTGGAGCATGTGGATTGTCTTCACGTTTATTTTTAGAATTGCGTGATAAAAAAGGTCTTGCTTATGTTGTTCGAAGTTCATATGAATTATACAATAAATCAGCAAATATAAACGTTTATATTGCTACACATCCTGATAATATAAAAACTTCAATTGAAGGATTTTTGTATGAAATTGAAAGAATTAAAAAAACAGATATAACAGAAGCGGAATTAGAAAATACAAAGAATAATATATTGGGTAAAAGAAATTTTTATTATGAAACTAATATACTTGAAAGTTCAATGTATAGCGGTTTTGAGATAAATGGACTTGGTTATGAATATGAAGAAGAATTTATAAAAAAAATAAAAAATGTAAAAATTCAAGATATCAAAAAAGTTGCCGATAAATATTTTAATGACAAATTTGTATTAACTATTTTAGCACAAAATAAATATTTGTCACAAGTTGATGATAAAAATTATAAACACATTTAAAGGGGGCTAAAAATGAAAGCATTAAAGATTGGTAATGAGGTAAAAATTGAATATCTAAATTGTGACGGTCAGGTAGAATCTATTGTAGCCAAAATAGCTAATATTGAATATGACAGACTTGAAGTATCAAGACCCAGAGAGAATTATGAACAAGCAAGCCAATATCTAAATGAAGGTACGACTATATTAGTGTACATATTTACTAACAACGGAATACGTGCTTTTGACTCAATTGTTTTAAATCCATTGAGGGAAAAGTTGATTATCGATTTTCCAAATGATTATAAAAATATACAAAGAAGAAAATACATACGTGCAAGTTGGATAAGTCAAGCTATATTAATTGACCCCGAAACAAACGAGTCTTTTAATATAACAACAAAGGATCTAGGTGGTGAAGCCTTAAGGTTTATAACAAACAGACTTTTAAAACAAGATGAAGAGTATAAAATAAGTCTTACTTTGGATAATTTCTTGCCTACATAAATCAATAGCTTCTTGAATACAACCTTGTTTTTTCATTTTCTGTTATAATTAAAGGTAAAATAGAAAAGAAGGAACATTTTAAAGAGCAGGAATATTTGTTCTTTTATGAAAATATAAAAGATTCTGACCGAAATAAAATAATAAAAAAATGTCTTGAACTTGAAGTTTGTGAAATGTGGGATAAATAATGAAAAATATTCATACTATGGAAAAAAATCAAAAAAAAATAAAAAATTCCATAAATAAAATGAAAAAACAAGGTTGTATTCAAGAAGCTATTGATTTATGTAGGCAAGAACTCAGCTTAAATCCTAATAATTATGAAATACATGTTAATTTAGGTGATTTGTATTTGGAAAAACATTTGGATTTATCACAAGCTAAAATGTATATAGATGAAGCAATAAATGAATATCAGCTTGCTTTAGAATCTAATTTAAATAATTGTGACATTTTATTTAAATTAGCATTAGCCTTTTTTTATAAGGACGATTTTGAAAAATCATTACAATATTTTAATAAGGTTTTGGAACAAAAGCCCAAATGTGCAAAAGCATATTTGATGATATCAAAAATATACTTAAAAAAAAGTAATTTTCATGAAGCACTTGATTGGGCAAAGTTAGCTGTAAAATATGGTAAACTTAAGTCTTCAAGTGCTCATTATCTAATATTTAATATTCTAAAAATAATGCCTCATCGTGAATTAAAAGAAAGAGTTAGAATATTAAAAGAATTCGTTTTAGCTTTTCTAACTTTACCTTTTGATAGAGATGCAATAAAAAATAGTATTAGAACAATATCATTTATGAAATATTTACCGTTAATAACTCAGGCATTATATTTGGTGCAAAATAAAAAAGTTAATGAAGCAATAAAATTATATCGTCAAGCTATAGATAAATCGCCCAAATTTGCAACATTATATTGTTTACTTGGATATGTATATCGTATTGTAGGAAGGTTAGATGACGCAATATGCGAATATAAAATGGCGATTTGGCTTGATAGTTTAAATATTGGTGCACATCAGGAATTGTGCCATTTGTATGAAGAACTTGGTGATTATGATAATGCAGTCATTACTTATCTAAAACTAATTGAAATACAACCTCATGTTGCAGAATATCAAAGTAATTTAGGAAATATATTATACTTAAAAGGTGATGTAACAGGTGCTGTTGCACGATATGAAAATGCAATTACCTTAAATCCAAATCCGCTATGGACAAGTGTCATTGCTCAGACACTTGGGTATGTGCTTCAGGAATCAGGTGCAAACAAAGATGCTGCAGTTTTAGCATATCAAAGTGCTTATCTTTTGACTCCTAAAGATATTGATATATATGTTAATTTAGGAAGTATATTTTATGAAAAAAATGAATATGAAAATGCTCTTCTGGTATACCGCCAAGCTTTAAATCTTCAGCCGTATAACCCTAAAATTCATTGTAATATCGCTTTTTTACATTGGGGTATAGGAAATACCGAGGAAGCTATTAAAGAATATGAGCTTGCAATAAAATATGATTATACTTATGATATAGCTTATAATAATTTGGGTGTAATATACTTAGATGATTTAGGTCGAGTGCAGCATGCAATTGAATTATTTACAAAAGCCATTACCTATAATCCAAATTATGCATTAGCTCATTATAATTTAGCCCGTTCAATAGCTTTAAGTGGCGATAATGTTGAAGCTGCAAAATTATATCAAGTTGCATATGATATAAATAGTATTACTAATGAAATGGATCCTATGGAAATAAGTGATAGATTAAATGAGTTGTTTAATTGATTATGTTAAATAGTTTTAAAGTAAGAGTCTATTATAGTGATACAGATTGTTATAATGTTGTTTGGCATGGAGCATATATAAAATGGCTTGAACGAGCTCGTGTTGACTTTATTGAAGCTTTAGGGCTTGATTTAGCTAGTTTGGAAAAAGATAATATTTTGTTTCCTGTTGTTGATTTAAATATACGCTATAAATATAGCGCAAAATTAAATGATATTTTAACTGTTAATACCACTTTAAATAGTTTTTCCAAAATTGGTATTAAATTTTCTCATACGATTTTAAACCAGGAAAAAAAAGTAGTATTAAATGCCATTACAAAAGTTGTTGTTATAAAAGATGGTAAACTTTTAAAAAATATTCCTGACAATATAAAAGATGCATTTTTAAAAGAAAATATTTTGCAAAAAATATAAAAATATGTAATAATAAACATTAAAGCAGTAGAGCTATCGCTAAAAAAGTTTTCTTTTTTAGAGGAAAGTCCGGGCACTCAAGGGCAGACCGCCTGATAACGTCAGGTACAAGTGATTGTGAGGAAAGTGCCACAGAAAAAAAGACAGCCTAATGTTATATTTTTAACGAGGCAAATGGTGCAAAGATGAGGTAAGAGCTCATTTCAAAATATCAAGAGATATCTTTGAGGTAAACCCCGGTTGAGTGCAAGGTTTGAAAAAGTATAAAGCGGCCCGCTTAATTTTCAAAAATCCGCTAAAATATTAAAGTAATTTAATATAAAAGACAGATGATAGCTAGAACAGAACCCGGCTTACTCACTGCTTTTTTAAGAAATATTAAGTAAAATAATAATAGTTATTGTTTTTATTTTATATCTATGATAATATATTGCATGTAGAAAAATTAATGGAGGGAATTGTTATTATGAAATTTGTATGTACAGTATGCGGTTATACTTATGAAGGTGACAAAGCACCTGAAAAATGTCCGATGTGTGGTGTAGGCGCTGATAAATTTAAAAGGGTTGAAGAAAACTCTTCAAATGCTTTATGGGCTGATGAACATAAAATTGGTGTTGGAAATGGTATAGATGAAGAAGTATGTCAGGGTTTAAAAGATCACTTTATTGGTGAATGTACAGAAGTTGGCATGTATCTTGCCATGTCACGTCAAGCTGACCGTGAAGGATATCCTGAAGTTGCTGAAGCTTATAAACGTATTGCTTTTGAAGAAGCTGAACATGCTTCAAAATTTGCCGAGTTATTAGGCGAAGTTGTTACTGATTCAACAAAGAGAAATCTTGAAATGAGATATCAAGCTGAAGCTGGTGCTTGTGAAGCTAAGTTAAATATTGCAAAACGTGCTAAAGAACTTGGTTATGATGCTATTCATGATACAGTTCATGAAATGTGTAAA
>USEW01000020.1 GCA_900553845.1 uncultured bacterium | reverse complement strand
CACTCAGCATACCTACCTTTTTAAGTAATCATAACATAAACATATTTTGTTTACTAATATACAATGAATACTTGGGTTACAGTTATTGACCCATAAATGTTTTCATTAAAATTTCGGTTAGAGTTTTTGCTATGATATTTTCACCTGTACTTTTAACTGCTTCAAGGATTTTACTCTTCTTCTTTTCAGCAGTTTCTTTGCCTTTAAGTATTTCTTTAACCTCATTTAATGTTATAGGCGGTAACTGTTCATTTAATGCTGATACAACTACATTCATATTATTTATTTGTGAAACGTTAGGCGAGAACTGATTATTAACTATTGGAGCATTAGTCATTTGCTCATTATTAAGTAACCCCACAGTTTTTATTTCATCAATAATAGCCTTTAAATGAATTGTGAGTGATTTTTGAGCACGCTCCAAAGGCTCTTTTTCATCTTCAATTTTGAGTAGTCTTTCGAGATTACAATGCTTAGTTGAGTCCTTACCGTACATCGTTTCTACTGTTCCCATAATAGAACAAACAAACTCAAACCAATCATCTTTGTTTGTTATGTTTTTCATTTCATTTAGATATTTTTTAAATATTTTATAACTATCTCTTTCTTCATCTTTATCTTGAGCTTTTGGTGTCATTTTATTTCCTCAAATCGAACTTGCTTACGAGCTATTATCTTATTCTTAGTATATCACAGAAATATTGGCTCGTTTCACTATATGAATATTTAGTTAGGTTTTTTCTGATTTAAAACATTATATAAGATAAGTTCCATAGCCTCGCCACTTCGTACGCTATCATAAACACTTACATATTACCTATGTATATGCTCACACTAGCACTAGCATTGTGTCTCGTACCTCGCCACAATACATCTGCCCTTGCTTGCTCCTACTTCCGTAACCTCTTAGTCTCTGTCAGCTCACTTCGCTAATGGCTTCTATCTTATGTATTCATATTCAACTTCACATCAATAAAATTATTCAACGAGAGGCTATTGTGTGCTTCATAAAGACACGTTATTTATATAAAGGATTTGTATATGTCTTGGTTATACATTAGATAATATTAGGGGGTCTGTTCTTACAGTCTAATTCTTTCAACCAGCCATGCATTTCCATGAGATATGGACTCATCTCGTAAATGTCATAGGCGTAATTAGTTAGGATTTCTTCGCCTACTTTCCAATTTATAAAACTAAACCAAAAGTTAGTTTATTATCATTTCTTTAATTAATGAATAAAAACTAAAATTTGTCCTGTTTAAATAAGAAACTAACTTGTAAATTAATGTTTTAAGACATAAAGACTATGTTGATAAATTAATTATAAACTATTATAATAGAATTATCCATATCAAATAAAACTTTTTAAAAATAGGATTGAATTATGGACACTGAGAGCAATTTCTTTGCAAAATATACTCCTAAATATACTAATTTAATAAAATACGGATTTCAAAGAACAGATAAAAGCTATTTTTTTGATAAAGTTTTTATGAACAATAAATTTAAGGCGCGTATTATAGTTTCATCAAACGGCAAAGTTTCTGGAAAAGTTTACGATTTAGATTTTAATGATGAATATTTAACAATGAATATTAAAAACCATAAAGGAGATTTTGTTAGTAGTGTTAGAAAATCATATACAAAAATACTTAAAGATATTCGGGATGAATGCTTCATTGGAAATTATTTTGTTTCGCAACAAGCAAACAGAATCTCAGATATTATTAGAGAAAAGTACGGTAATAAGCCGATTTTTATGTGGAAGAAATTCCCGTCAGATGCAGTATTTAAAAATCCTGACACAGGTAAATGGTATGGAGTTATAATGAATATTAAACGCTCAAAAATTGATAATAAAAGTGATGAATATATAGATATAATGAATATAAAACTTGATAAAACCAAAATCCAGGAGCTTTTGCACCAAAATGGATTCTATCCTGCCTGGCATATGAATAAAAAATCTTGGATAACTATTGTTATGGACGATACTTTAAAAGATAATGAAATTATAAATTATGTCGATATTAGTCACTCTTTTTCACTTAATAAATAACACTTAACATATACTTAATATTATTTTAGAGATACAGATTTATTATTATTTTTCTTATATAATTAAAACAATAGAAAGGGTTAATTGATGTTGTATTACACTGATTTACATGTTCATTCGAAATATTCAAGAGCGACAAGTAAAAGCTGCAATCTTGAAGAGCTTGCATTATGGGCAAAGAAAAAAGGATTAAGCGTTATTTCGACCTCAGACTTCACACATCCTGCTTGGTTTAGCGAGATTAAAGAAAAGCTTGTAGAGTGCGATGACGGCACATTGAGACTAAAACCTGAAATAGAAAAAGAAATTTTTGATGGTAAAGACATTGTTAAATTTATATTATCTGTCGAAATTTCAACAATATACAAAAAAGGTGATAAGACAAGAAAAGTTCATCATGTTGTTTTTGCTCCAAATCTAAAAACAGCTGAGAATTTTAGAAACAGACTTGATGCAATTGGTAATATAAAATCAGATGGTCGGCCCATTTTGGGGCTTGATTCGAGAAGTCTTCTTGAAACAGTGCTTGAATCAGGTGAAAATGCATATATAATCCCTGCTCATATATGGACTCCATGGTTTTCAGTTCTTGGTTCAAAATCCGGGTTTGATTCGATTGAACAATGCTATGAAGATTTATCAGACCATATTTTTGCACTTGAAACCGGTTTGTCATCAGACCCTCAGATGAACTGGCATGTGTCCAAACTTGATAGATTTAGACTTGTTTCAAATTCCGATGCACACTCTCCATCAAAACTTGCAAGAGAAGCCACGGTTTTTGATCATAATCCTGATTATTATAGTATTATGAATGCATTAAAAACAGGCAATGGATATATAGGAACAGTAGAATTTTTTCCTGAAGAAGGTAAATACCATGAAGACGGTCATAGAAAATGCAATGTATGTTTGACACCTGAGGAAACAAAGAAACTAAACGGGATATGTCCTGTGTGTGGAAAGCCTATGACAATCGGTGTTTCTTATCGAGTTCACGAATTGTCAGACAGAAAAGAAATTCTTGAACTTCCTAAAACTGCAGGAAAAGTTTTTAGTCTTGTTCCGCTTCAAGAAATAATTTCAGAAATTTTAGGTGTTGGACCATCAAGTAAGTCCGTTGCATTGGAATATGAAAGACTAATAAAAAGATTTGGTTCAGAACTTACTATATTGCAGGATATTCCCATCGATGAGATCTCTAAATCCTCAGAGTTTTTAGGCGAAGGTATTTCAAGACTTCGACAGGGAAAAGTTATAAAAAAAGCTGGGTATGATGGAGAATACGGAGTAATTAGACTTTTTGAAGAAGATGAACTTAAACGAAAAAATTATTTCAATTTAAAACTTAAACTTAATATAAAGTCTGATAGTAAAAAAGAAAATGAACCTAAAATAAAGACAAAAACATATGAATCTATAGAAATAGCTGCAAATGCAAAAAATATCCTAAAATCAGAAAAAAAGAAAGAATACGGTCTTGATGAATATCAGAAAAACGCTTGTGAAAATGAATCAAAACAACTGCTTATAATTGCGGGACCAGGCTCAGGAAAAACAACTGTTCTTACAAACCGTATTGCTTATATGGTTTCAAAACTTAATATAGAACCTAAAAATTGTCTTGCAATAACTTTCACACACCGAGCAGCAGAGGAAATGAAAGAACGGCTTAAAAAATTATTAAAAGATAAATCAGACTTTGTAAATATACATACCTTTCATTCATTGTGTTACTCAATATTAAAAGAAAATTATAAAGAAGTAGGGTTGGACAAAGATTTTATAGTAATGAGCGAACAGGAAAAAGCACTGTGCAAAGATGAAAAAATCCTTGGAAGAGTTTTATGTTTTGATGATCTGATTACTATTGCAGTAAAACTTCTAAACGAAAATCCTGCTATTTTGCAAAAATACCAGCAAAAATATAAATATGTTTCAATTGACGAATATCAGGATATTGATGAATCACAATACCAACTTATAAAGCTTTTGGTACCTTCTTACGGGAATATTTTTGTAATAGGCGATCCAAACCAAGCAATTTACGGATTTCGTGGCGGTGATTCAAGATTTTTTAATAATTTTACAAATGACTATCCTTCAGCAAAGACTATTAACTTAAAAAATAATTATCGTTCTACAAATAGTATTGTCGAAGCGTCAAACCAGATGATTGAGTGCTATAATATTGTCTCAATGTGGGATAAGCCATGTGAAAAAATCACAATCCATAAAGCGCCAACAGAAAAAGCAGAAGCTGAGTTTGTAGCTAGTACAATTGAAAAACTTATAGGCGGACATACTTTTTTCTCTATTGATTCAAATAGAGCCTCTGGAGAAGAAAACGAATATTCCTTTTCGGATTTTGCAATACTTTACCGCACATCATCACAGCTTCCACCTATAATCGAATCGCTTAAAAGAACTGGTATGCCTTATGTAAAACTTTCAAACGACCTTCTATGTGAAAACAAGGAAATAAAAAAACTATTAAACAAACTAAACGATGAAAAATCATTAGCAGCCCAGATTGACGAACTTAAGATAGAATTTAAAGAAAACATTGACAGTTATATTCTTAAACATTTATATAATATTGCAGAAAAACATTCAAATTTAAACGAATTTATTCATGAAGTTTCGTTTCTGACAGAAGCAGACACACTTGATAAACGTGCTGATAGAATTACTTTAATGACAATGCATTCCTCAAAAGGGCTTGAGTTTAATTGTGTATTTATTGTCGGGCTTGAAAACGAGATTATGCCGCTATACCGCGCAAAAGAGCAAGCAGAAATCGAGGAAGAAAAAAGACTGCTTTATGTCGGTATGACACGTGCAAAGGAAAGGCTGTTCCTAAGCCGTGCAGAAAAACGAAGATGGATGGGACAGTTCAAAAATCTTCCTGTTTCGCCGTTTCTTACTAAAATAGAGCAAGATTTGCTAAAGCTAAGCAAATTTGAAAAGGTATATAAGGAAAAAGATAACAAGATTCAGCTTCAATTGTTTTAATCTGAAACTTTGTAATCTTATAATATAAAATCTTGTCTTAAAAGAATTGTAACTTCTTTTCCTGTTTTAATAACAGTATGTTTGCCATGTTGATACACATTTGTCGGACAAAACTGAAGCACACCTTTGCTCCATCCTGATGGATAATGCGGAACTTTATCATAGTATAATGGCGCTGTCATTTCACCACCTATAATCTGGTCATCTTTATTTCCAACATACCCATCCATTGGGTATTCAGTGTTATCCGGAAAAATTACTTTAAATATATTTATCTTCAAAACACCGTTTGTACCCTGGACAGGCTCGCGAACTGTAGTAATTTTTCCCACAAACACAGCACCAGATGGAAGAACAATGTCATCATCTATATACATTGTTTGGGGATTTAAAAATGTTACAATATCACCTTCATCTGCAGTTTGTGTTGAAATTTCACGTTGATTTATAGCATTAAGAAAAGCCCCTTTTTGGATCTTAAGCTGGCGCTGTGGTTTATCTTCCATTTCGTAAACCTGGTAGCCGTTATTTTCCCCTGCTGCAATTAGTGTGGTTAAATTCAATAAAAGTAGTATAAAAAATATAAGATATTTTTTTGCTTTTTTCATAATTTCTCCAAATATTGAATAACTTTTATAAGTATAACATATTTTTAAAGAATGGTGTATAATATTGATTTCTTATTTTATTATATTTATTTTTAAGGAGGAAATATGAAAAAGTTTAATTATGTTAATTGCAAAAATTTATCTGACATTGAAACAAACATCAGGAAAATAGGAGATAATTTGAATATCCTTGAAGATTACTGCCAATATAATTTAGAAAATACAAAGATTTGCCCTATTTTAAGTATGGTTGAACAGCTTAGATTGTCAATCAGGAATATAGAAAAATATTTTTAATTTTATTGTTTTTCAAGATCAAGCAAAAATTGTTTTAAATATAAACCGTCTTTATAGCCTGTTAAGCATCCATTTTTACCAATAACTCTATGGCATGGAATAAAAATTGGAAGTGGATTTCTATTGTTTGCAAGTCCAACAGCTCTATATGCAAGAGGTTTTTTTATATTTTTTGCAATATCACAATAACATCGTGTTTCTCCGTATGGTATTTTCATAAGCTCATACCACACGCTTTTTTGAAATTCAGTACCTTTTAAGTTTAGTTTTATATCAAATGACTTGCGTTTCCTGTTAAAATACTCGTCAAGTTCACGATATGCATTTTTTAATGTTACTGTTTCGTTATAATTTTCATCTTTTTCACATTGTATTTTTCCAAACGAAAGCTTGCATAATAAGCCAAATTCTTCATATAATGTTATATTTCCTATAATTGTTTCGTATGTGTATAAATTTATCATCTAAGTTTCTCATCTATTAAATAATATAAATTTACGACTCAAAAAATTGAAAGTAAATGTAAAAGCTGTTGCAATGACCTTAGCAAATAAATAATAAATATGGAAGCATTCAGTAAAAAAGAACATACAAATCTCAAGAATTATAAGCCCAAATATTCCCAGAATAAAAAAAATAAAAAATGATTTTAATGAAGATAAATTTCTTCGGTTTGTTATAAATACAAATTTTTCACAGGCTATAAAATGTATAATATTCGCAATTATATAAGAAACAGATACTGCAGTAAGATAATAAATATGCAAAATTTCAACCTGAAAAATAAGCATTAAAAAATCAAAACATGTGATTAAAACCCCTATTAATATATAGCGTAAATATTCGTCAAATATTTTTTTTAGGCATAATGTTTTTTGATTATTGTAAATTAATTGTTTCATATTACAACTCTTATTTCAAAAAATCTGTTCCAAGGGTATAAATAATTTACAGTATCTAATTTATAGTTTAACATCTTTTCAACTGTATTGTGAAATTCTGACATATTTATATATAATATTTTATTATTTAAATTTTTTTCATCAAGTCTAAGTTTTTGTCTTAAGTGGCTTTGGTATATCCAGTCATCAAGAAGCCTTATCGCCTGTATTTTTTTAAAAACAGAAATATCAGCACAATCTTCAGAACAATATTTAATAATAGCACAGGCAATAGCCTGGCCAAGAGAATTTGATGTAGTGTTCCAGGCACTATAACCTAAAAATTTATCATTGCTAAATATATTTTTATTGTCATCAACAAATTTATAATCTGCACCATTTGCATTTAAAATATCAACAACAAAAAAAGGTTTATTAATTTCTTCAACCTGAATAATGAAATTCGAACTTGGTTCAAAAATATCCATAACAAGCTCACCTTGCTCATTTGTAAAATTGTTTATAAATAAAATAATATCAGATTCGCTTTCACTGCTATATTCAATAAGACAGCCTGAAAGCTTTATTGCTTCGGATACTGAAGCATAAACTGATTTATTTTCATATTTTGAAATCTTGTTTATTGAATTTTTATTTGCATATTTAACAAATATTTTTAATTTCTCATTTTTATTTATTAAATCATTATAAGCTTTAGAAACAAGCGTGAATGGTATTTCATCAGCACCTGTTTTGACACAAATATTGTTGTTGTCATATTTTTTTATTTCTTCATTTAATTTTGAAGCTTCGAGAATATTCAACCCGAACTCGCTGCAATCATCAAGCGAAAAAATAAGTGTACTAAATATGTTATTTTTTTGTAGACTTAAATAATATTGATTAATTTTAAAATTACGATTACGTGTTTTTAAATAATCCGCTATAATATTTTTTGGTATTTTCTCTCTTAAATTTTTTAACTCGGATTTTAAATTTTCACTATTTTGAATTGAAAGTTTATGGACAATATTTGAATACCTAAAAATAATTTTGCCGTATTTATCCCAATAATCTTTTTCTTCTTCATTTACATTATTGTTTGAAATACGCATAATGCTTGAAAACCCATACATTTTAGCATTATGCTTTTTTACAATGTCTATAAATTTATCAATTCTTTTCTTAATGATAAAAAAATTATCATCGCTGCGTCTTGAACTTATAAGACCGCCATAAGCTATTGTATCAAGCGACACAATAATCACGTCAATATTTTTGATACTGTTAAGCCAATCTAATATTTTATCAATTTTAGCTATTTTTTTTAAATCACCTAACAATTCAATTGGCGGGAACAGAACATTAATATTTTTATCAATCGACAATGTGTCATAAATTAAGTCATAACATACAGGTCGATTATCAATAGGAATAACAGCAATACTTATCATAATTTTAAAGCAGTATTTGAAAGCTCATTAATCAAATCCTCAACCGTGCACTTGAGTATAGGTGAGTTTTCATCTTTTTGAAGTACGACATTTTTAATACCGGCTTGAACAATAAAACGTTTGCATAAAATACAAATAAAATTATGTCCCCAAATATACATGGTGGCATCTTTACATTTATCCATACCAGCTTGAATAATGGCATTTTGTTCGGCATGAATACTTCTGCAGGTTTCATATCTTGTGCCGGAGGGTATATTATTTTCTTGCCGATAACAAAAACCCATCTCCATACAAGAAACGACTTTGCTTGGTGTTCCATTATACCCTGTTGATTTTATTGTTTTATTTTTATCAACAATAACCGCACCCACTTGCGCCCGAATACAATTTGAACGGCTTGAAACCGTTTTAGCTATTTCTAAAAAATACTCATCCCAATTTTTCATGATTTATTTTCTTTCAAATTTTTCTCAAGTTTCTTTTCATCCATCCAATCAGTTATAGTGGAATAAATTATTAATGAACAGATTATAAAAATAGCAATGCTAAATAGTATACCGCCAAAATAATTAATCATTATTTTTACCTTTCTTATAAATTTGTTTAAAATAATATCGAACACGAATTTCAATAGCAATTATCGCACAAAATAAACACAAAAGTGCAAAACCTGCAACTATAGTATAAAATAAATTACTATTTGTTAAATTGTTAAAAATCCACGCGGCAACCCCTGACACTGCAGCCAAGAGAAATACAGCATACATTTTATACCAGCTTATTTTTTCTTTAAAATACTCATTCATATGTGTATTTTATCATAAACACTTACTATCAACAATTGTTATAAATATTAACAACTGATAGAAACTTTACATTTTTGAAAATCTTACTACACAAGTATATACATTCCCCAGAGAATTGAAACACCGCATAAAAAGAAAATCGTTATTAATATATTAAAACAGATAGCTAAAATATTGTATCGGATTCAAAAATCAAACATCAAAAAGTCTTATAAAAATATGCAAAAACAAATATAAAGTATGTATTAATCATTTCAAATAATCCGATTTTATGTTAAACTCAATAAGCCCCAAAAACTGTTTGTCCTAATTAATTATTATTTTCTATTTTAAACTCAACATTGTCGTGATTTTTTGAATCTATTATTACAGTGTCACCATCTTTTATTTCACCTGATAAAATCTTTTTTGAAAGCGGGTTTTCAACAAGAGTTCGAATTGTTCGGATAAGTGGTCTTGCACCATAAATAGGGTTAAAACCTTGTGTTGCTAGATATTCTCGTCCATCGGGCGTTAATTTGAGATTTATATTTTTTTCGTTTAGTAAATTTTTTAAATTTTGAATTTTAATATCAACAATACCGGTTAACTGTGCAAGTGATAAAGCTTTAAAATAAACAATATCATCAATACGATTCAAAAACTCAGGCTTAAAAGAGTGTTTTAACAAATCGAGTATTTTTTCTTTAGTTTTGTCAAATTCACTATCAGATACAAGTGAGTTTAGTGTATCGTTTAGAATTATATCAGAACCCAAGTTACTTGTCATAATAATAAGTGTATTTTTAAAATCGACAGTTCGTCCCTTTGAATCAGTTAAACGACCATCATCTATCATTTGTAGCATAATGTTGAAGACGTCACTATGGGCTTTTTCAATTTCATCAAACAATATAACAGAATATGGTTTTCTTCTCACAGCTTCAGTTAATTGTCCGCCTTCATCATAACCAACATATCCAGGAGGCGCACCAATCAAACGAGCTACCTGATGCTTTTCCATATATTCTGACATATCAATACGTATTAGTGAATCTTCGTCATTAAACATAAATTTTGCTAAAGCTTTTGCAAGTTGGGTTTTACCAACACCTGTAGGGCCTAAAAATATAAAAGTGCCTATTGGTCGTTTTGGATCTTTTAACCCCGAACGTGCAAGACGAATAGCATTTGATACGGATTCAACGGCTTCATCCTGGCCAATTACTTCATTATGGATTATATCTTCCATTTTTAAAAGTTTTTCCATTTCTCCTTCCATAAGTTTGTTAACAGGTATATTTGTCCACTTGCTGACAACATTTGCAATGTCGTCTTCGTCAATTTCTTCTTTAAGCAGTGTATTTTCATTTTTCTTGTTGTTATTATTTTCATCCACCTGTTTCAAACGTTTTTCAAGGTCAATAAGCTTGCCATATTTTAACTCGGCAGCTTTTTGAAGGTCGGTTTCACGTTCGGCTTTTTCAATTTCAATTTTTGTTTTTTCTATTTCTTCTCTAATCTGATTATCAGACATTAAAGCTTCTTTTTCGCTTTCCCATTGTCTTTTTAAAACATCAATCTTTTGACTAAGATCGTTTATTATACTATCAAGATTTTGAATCTTTTTAATATTTTCCTCATCTTGTTCTTCTTTTTTTATTGCTTCACGCTCAATTTCAAGCTGCATTTTTTGTCTTATTAAATTATCTAACTCACTTGGCATAGAGTCGATTTCAATACGTAAAGAAGAAGCTGCTTCATCAATTAAATCAATAGCTTTATCAGGTAAAAATCTATCTTGTATATAACGATTTGAAAGTTTAGCTGCTGCAATTAAAGCCGAGTCTTTTATCCTAATACCATGGTGTACTTCATAACGTTGTTTTAACCCACGCAAAATAGAAATTGTATCCTCAACGGTTGGCTCAAGCACCATTACCGGTTGAAAACGACGCTCTAAAGCCGGATCTTTTTCAATATATTTTCGATATTCGTTAATAGTAGTAGCTCCAATGCATCTTAACACTCCACGTGCAAGAAGCGGTTTTAATAGATTGCCTGCATCCATCGATCCCTCTTGATTACCAGCGCCTACAACCAAATGAAGTTCATCAATAAACATTATTATTTCGCCATTTGATTTTTCAACTTCTTTTAACACACTTTTTAATCGTTCTTCAAACTCACCACGGAATTTAGCCCCTGCAACAAGCGCACCTAAATCAAGTGATATAAGTTTTGTATGTTTTATGCTTTCAGGAACGTCACCACGTATTATCCTTTGAGCAAGACCTTCAACTATTGCAGTTTTTCCAACCCCAGGTTCACCAATTAAGACAGGGTTATTTTTCGTTTTACGATTTAACACCTGAATTATACGACGAACTTCTTCATCACGACCTATAACAGGATCTAACTTCCCTCTTCTTGCCATTTCCGTCAAATCTGTAGAATATTTTTCCAAAGCTTTATATTTTTCCTCAGCATTTTGTGAATCCACTTTGTTATTACCTCTAACTTTTTTCATAACACTTAAAATTTTATCTTTTGTTATTCCATAATTATTTATTAAAATTAGTAATTCAGCATTGGTCGTTTGACTTAGTGCAAGTAATAAATGTTCAACACTTATAAACGAATCATGAAGTTTTTGTGCTTCATTTTTTGCATTCTCAAGCAAGTTCATTGTATTTTGCGACAAATACAACTGTTGAGAGTTCATCATTTGTGATATTTTAGGCTTTTTATCTATTAAGTCCTGAAGTTTAGATTTAAATTGCTCATTCATTTTTAAATCTTTTGCATATTCTTTTGAAATGTCATCGTTATCATTTAATATGCTCATTAAAACATGCTCATCATCGATTTGGGAATTATTATTTTCAAGCATAAGCTGTTGTGCTTGAAAAATTATGTTTTGAGCCCTTTGTGTAAGTTGGTTTAAATCAATCATAAAATCTGCCTCCAAATAAAAATCTTTATATTTTCATTTTAAAACTTTTTTTTAACATTTCTAAAAAATTAACCATTTTTTAATTATTTTAATTTATGCTAAAGTAATTAAGGGAGATAATTTAATGTCTGAAATAAATACTCAATATTTGGAAAAATGTATAGCGACTCTTGAAAAGTCATATGAAAAGCTGAAACTCACCAAAGAAGATACCATTGATTATGAATTATATCGTAATTCTTTGGTGAAGGGATTTGAAATGCCCCTTGAACAAAGTGGTAAATTGTTAAAGAAAAAACTTAATCCATATTTTGCATCTAAAAAAGCCGTTGATATGCTTTCTTTTAAGGATATTTTTAGACACGCACATAAACATTCTCTTATATCTGAGGAAGAAACCGAAAGGTGGCTAAAATATAGAGATAATAGAAATAATACTTCTCACGATTATGGACAGGCATTTGCACAAGAAACACTATCTTTAGTAAATGATTTTTTAAAAGATGTGAAAAATTTAAAGAAAGTTATTGACAATGCTTAATTTAAAACCAAAATATTTAGATGTATTAAATGAAATTTTTAACCAATACTGTCCTAATGCTGAGATTTGGGCTTATGGCAGCAGATTGACAAATGATTGCCATTCTGGTAGTGATTTAGATTTAGTCGTAAAAAATTTTAATGACTCAAGTAAGAATTTATACGAACTAAACAAGCTTTTAAATGACAGCAATATCCCTTTTTTGATAGATCTAAAAGAGTTTGACAAATTACCACAAGCTTTTCAAGATGAGATAAAAAAGAATTATATAAAAATAGAATTTAACAACACAATTTAATTTGCACATAGTTAATAATTTTTAATCTTTTCAAGTATAAACATTGTGTGCTACATTATTTATGTGAAAAAAAATATACTAATAATTTTAATAGTATTTTTAGGATTTTATAGTTTTTATATAGAACCTAATAGGCTTATAGTTAATAATATTAATATTAAAGATCCTGAATTAGCAGGAATTAAAGCTGTTTTAATTGGAGATTTTCATATTAAACCTAATCAACAAAAAAGATTAGAAAAAGTTGTAAGCCTTATTAATAAACAAAATGCAGACGTTGTCTTGTCAGTTGGTGATTATGTTTCAGGACACGAGAAAAATATGACAATGCCAATTGGAAACATAGTAAAAGAACTTAAAAATGTTAAGTCCAAATATGGCTTTTATTCTGTTTTAGGAAACCATGATTGGTGGCTTGATGGTGAAGATATAACAAATAAGCTCAATCAAATCGGCATAAAAATTCTTAAAAATTCAAATAAAAAAGTTTGCATCAATGGCAAAACTATTTATATAGCCGGAGTTGAGGACTTAACTACAAGAACACCGTATGTTTATAGTGCTTTGAAGGCGACTCATAAACCTACAATTTTATTAACCCATTCGCCAGATATCTTTTACAAAGTACCACAAGATGTAAATATTACATTAGCTGGACATTTACACGGCGGTCAAGTTAAGTTACCACTTTTGGGCGCATTAATTGTTCCTTCAATATATGGAAATAAGTATTCTCAAGGTTTAGTTATTGAAGAAGGTAAGAAAATGTTTATTACGAAAGGAATTGGTAATAGTATTTTACCTATTCGATTTAATTGTGTACCAGAGATTGTAGTAATTGAATTTGAATAATGCTTTATAAATTTGTTTTCTATTTATTTAAAAATCCCACTAATAAAAAAGACTCAATATATATTGAGTCTTTTTAAATGGTGCCCTTGACCAGACTTGAACTGGTACGAGGTAATTAGCCCCATTGGATTTTAAGTCCAACGCGTCTACCGATTCCGCCACAAGGGCACATCTTTAATATTTAATTGTCCATAAAATTTAATATAATACAAATATTTTTTTTTGACAAGTGTTTTTTTATAACGGGCTGGGGATTCTCCCCTGAAGAGGACCCTCCCTTGTACGGCTCAGCCTTTGGCTTCGCCTACAAGAGGAGCTGACAGTTGGCTGGCTTGAATTTCCTTCAAGCTCAAAGCGCTTCACCTGTCGCACTTTGTGCTGTCGGCTCTGGCTTTTTTACGCATTCCCCCGATTTTTGCTACGCTTCTTTCACTCCCAGGGACTCCGCCCGTCCAGAAATCCGATGCCTGATTGCGAAAAACCTAACTAAGTGTAGCAATTGTTAAATTGCGAAACGGAGTTGCTTGGTTTTGAGCGCTGCGTAATCCAAGATACCATACCTCATCCTTTCTTGTTCCTCCAAAAATACAACTTGACTGGTGTTTATCTATTGTTTTTTCCCGCCGGAGGCATGCCACCTTCACTTTCGTGAAGCTGTCTAGCCACGGCGGTCATTAACTACTTCACTTTATACTCGGAAGCTGGGTCGCTTCCTCGTCTAAAGCTCAGCACGACTTACGCCTTGAAGTTCAATTTTTTTGTTTACTATTATTTCTTAGTTTTAGCTTTTTATAACGGGCTATCGCTGAATAATTATGCATGGTATAATTATTATTGATGGGTAATGAATAGAAACATGAAGAAAAAAAGCAAAAAAACAATCAGAAAAATAAAAAATGAAATAATTGAAAATACCCAAAGCAATATTGGGCTTATTTTTTCAATAGTTTGTGAAAGTGTAAAACTTTATTTCTTAAATCTAGACAAATTTTTAAAATATATGACATTTCCTATTTTAGGACAAGTCATAGGCATTATAGTTATATTTGCATCCTCATATATTTTTTCCTATAATTTTGAGGTTATAAGATATAGATATCCCATATTTCAAAATGTTCAATTTGCTTTTTTAATATTAACTTTAATAACACTTCCGGGATTTTTGTTTTTTATTAAAGCATTTTATGACTACTTAATTGCTATTGGTGCTATATGTTCAATGAGCCTTAGTTTAAAGACAAAAGATGGCGTAATTTCCGATATAAAAACTCATAATGAAATTATATCTCGTCATATTACTTCATATTTAATGCTTATTTTAATTACTTCACTAATTATCTCAATAGGCTCATTATTTTTTGTAATAGGTGGGCTTATAACATTTATTTATCTGGCTTTTGTTATTCAAAGTTTTGCTGTTAATGAAAATTCAAATATATTTAGTCATATTTCAAAAAGTTTTGAAGTCGTAAAAGGTAGATTTTTTATAACAGTTTTACTTTTGTTTTTTATGTTTGTTATTTGTTATTTACTTTTGCCTGATATTATACACTGGGGTTTTATTTGGGCAAATTGGGATAGTTTTTTTGTGAAGTTTATTGAAGCCTATATAATAAAACTTCCGATTGGTCAAATTAATGATTTACTAAATTCAATTGAGGGGATAAACTTACATATTGATTCATTTATGTTATCAAAATCTGTTTTCAAATCGTTTGTTACATTTATTGTTGTTGGTTATACTTTGCCAATTCGTTCTATTGCAATGACATTATTTTTTAGGAGGTTTAACAAATAATGTTTATTTGCAAGAATTGTAAAACCATTGATAAATTTGAGCTTATGTTTGATGAAAATTATCAAGGTAATAAGGAATATAAGTATTATTATGATAAAAAAGGCGATATGATAATAGATGTAAATGGTTACAATTTTAAGCCTGACTTATCTTTTATGAATAACCATGCTGTTTGTAAATATTGCGGACAAATTTATATTTGGGATTATAAATTATGAACAACACAATTGAAAATAAAGAAATAGTATCATTACAAAATTATACAGTAACTCATCCTTTTGAATTGGAATCTGGTGAGGTTCTTGAGAATGTAAACATTGCATATGAAACTTATGGCAATCTAAATTCTTCAAAAGATAACGCAATAATTGTATTTCATGCACTGACAGGTGATGCCCATGCTGCATTTTATAACAATGAAACTGATAAAAAACCCGGTTGGTGGAATGATATGATAGGAAGCGGTAAAGCTTTTGATACTGATAAATATTTTATTTTATGTTCAAATATATTAGGCGGCTGCAAAGGAACAACGGGACCTTCATCAATTAATCCCAAAACAAATAAACCTTATGGCTTAAACTTTCCTATTTATACAATTGAGGATGCTGTTCGACTCCAAAAAGAATTGATTGATTATCTTGGGATAAAAAAAATAATAGCGGCGGGTGGTTCGATGGGTGGAATGATGGCACAAAGCTGGGCTATTATGTATCCTGATATGGTTAAAGGATGTATTATTATTGCTTCTACTTCAAGGTTAAGTCCTCAAGCTATTGCTTTTAATGCTGTAAGCCGCAATGCCATATTAAGTGATGAAAATTTTAATAATGGTGACTATTATGATAAGGAACATCCTGAAAAAGGACTTTCTATTGCAAGAATGGTTGGGCATATAACATATTTATGTGAAGAAGCCATGAAAAATAAATTTGGACGTCAATTTTTAAAACAAAATAAAGATAATGAAACTTTATCTGGTGTAAGAAATTTTGATTTTCAAGCGGATTTTCAAGTTGAAAGTTATCTTCATTATCAAGGACAAAGTTTTGTAAATAGGTTTGATGCAAATTCATATTTATATATAACAAAAGCCGTTGATTATTTTGATTTAACATATAAATATGGCACATTAAGTGATGCATTTGAAAACTCACAGGCAAAATTTTTAGTTATTTCTTTTTCAAGTGACTGGTTGTTTACAACAAGCCAAGCAAAGGAGATTGTAAATGCACTTGTTAAGACAAATAAGAATGTTTCATTTTGCGAAATAGATTCACCTTGCGGACATGATGCTTTTTTGCTTGAATTTGATGCTCAGACTAAGATAATAAAAGGGTTTTTATCAGACTTAGAAAGTATTTGATGATTTAATACGGTTCATGAAAAATAATACTTTCTGTTGACATAATATTTTTTTAAGTTACTATATCTATTATGTAGTAATAAGAAAAATAGTAATGGAAGTTAATAATAATAATAATAGAATAGTACGTCAAAATAAAACAGTGAGTTTTGGGGTTAAGAAAACT
>USEW01000019.1 GCA_900553845.1 uncultured bacterium | reverse complement strand
CTAAATTATAAGGATCTTCAACGCCATCTAAAATAATTAGTTTTAAGCAGTTTAAACTAATTTTTTCTTTATTATTTTCAATAAACTTATAAAAATCAATGTATTCAACAGGTGATACAAAAGCCGCGACACCTTGATGTTTAACGATTTCTTTAAATTGTCTATCAATATTTTCTTTTTGCGTTAAACTGTATAAAACATTATTTTCTCGTGCAAGGTCAAAAATTTGGTTTATTTTTGCATCAATATGCAAATTTTTTGCAATAAGAATTTTATTTATAGTACGTTTTTTTGCCTTTAACAGTTCAATAACGGCGTTTTTGCCGTATACAATATTATTATTTTCCATACTTTGCTCATTTTAATTTGTATATTAATTATATTAATCATACATTAAATAGATAAACTTTTAAAGTTTTTATTGGATTTTTTTAATTAATATGTTAACATGTAAATTAGTTTATAGGTGAGTAAGTATGAGTTAAGCATGGACATAATTAAAACAATATCTAAATTTTTTGAGGTTAAGAAGAAAAATTATATTGGTATTAATGTATCATTAAATGGAATGGTTGAAATAATACAGATTAATCCTTCAACACATGAAGTTGTAAAATATGCAAATGCTCATGTTGCCTATGATTCAAGAATGCGCGAAATTGAAGATTTTATAAATTTTCAGGAAACTTTGGAAAGCCTTTTTAAGGAAATATTGATTGAACCAAAAGACAGTGATGTTATAGTTTGTTTGCCAAATGTATACTTTGACTTTATGGATATGCCGTCTGATTTGTCCAATGAAGAAGTTGAGACAGCTATATTATCTGAAGCTGAAAATAATTATGTAATTCGTACAACAACACCAAAGGTTAGCTTTTTTAAACTTTTAAAACAGGATGAAACAAATCCTGACAAAATACGCTATGTTGTAAGTGCTATACAAGAAAATGTGGTTCTCAAAACCCAGGAAATTTTAGAAGAAATGGGTTGTAATATTGTTGCCATTGAAACATCAAACAGTGCATTAATTCGTGGATTGATTTGGTCTAAATATTTTAAAGCTAATGTTCAAACAAATGTTATTTTAATTTCTCCAAACTCTTTTTGCATATTTACATTAAATGGTGAAGATTGGAATAATTATACAGAAATTCCAATGCCTATTCAATCCTATGATGATTTGGAAATTTATCAAAATATTATAAATGCTATAAATGAATCAATAGAATCAAATCCGTCAGAAGCTATGCTTATTGTAAGCGAAGTTGAAAATGTAAGCGCTGAACTTTTAGCAACTAAACTTAATTTTAATGGTGAAATAGGCTTTATTGAAAAAAATAAATACTCATCTTATCCAGTTACTAAAGCCAATTTAAACATATTGCCTGAATATGTAAATAAAATTACTCCAGAAGCTGTTGGTGTTTCTGTCTATAGTTATGTATCAAATATTTATCCTTTGAATTTTTCGAATACAAATATTGATAATCAGGATAAAACTGTAACTGTTGAGTTTAAAGGGCAAGTGATTGTTGTTACAAATAGGCTTATGCAAAGTATAATATTAGCTGTTGTTCTTAGCATTTTTATAATATTTTGCGGTGTATTTTTCTTGCTTACATATACAATCAACGCTCAAGATAAGATTGTGCAGAAATATTCTAATGAAGCTGCTGAGTTAGACAAAAAATTAAGTAATTTTGCTGGGGCATCAAAGAAAGTTGATATACGATTAATACAATTTGATATGCTTCAGAATAACAGAATGGAAAAGTTATACTATGATTCAATATCAATAGATAAACCGCATAATTTGTGGCTAACCAAATATTATACAGATTCAACTGGTGCTGTTTTGATTAAAGGCGAAGCTGTTTCAGTTAGTGTTGTATACGAATTCTTTAAAAATGTAAAAAGTATGGTTTTAGATTCTGATATTTTGTTAACAAAATTGGAATATAAAGATTCAGAAAATGTTGATAGTCTATATAACAATGGCGGTCAATTATATGTATTTGAATTATCGAATGCTAAATATAATGAAGTTTTAGCAAAATCAACCTCTGATACTGGTAATGATTCTCAAAATAATCAAAATGACGATAATAAAAATAAAGCTCGTAGTGGTGTTGCTTCTGTTAATCCTAAGATGGAACCGGTTTCAGCACCACCAAAACAAATGCCAACTCGATAAAAAAATTAAAAAGGGTGAATTTAAGTGGTGAAGATTTTAAAAGCATATTATTTATATTTCCTCGTAATATTATTGGTGATAGCATTTTGTATCTACCAAATAATACCTAAAGTGCAAACTGTTAGTAGTAATATTAGCCGTATTTCTGAAATGGAGTCAAAAATTAGTGATTTAAACATTAAATATATGGAAGTTCAAAAACGCCAGAATCTTGAAAATATGAAATATGAAAATCTTGAACACAAGAATATTTATAAGCCGGAATATGCTTATAGCAATTCTCTTCTTGCATTAAATGGTATGCTTGAAGAAATAACTAATATGGCATTAAAAAATGAATTAAAATTGAGAAAAGTTGACTATATTGAGAATTTAACAAATGATGTAATTATTACAAACGACCCTAATGCTTATAATGCTTGTGGTGTTAAGTTATCATTAATAGGGCCATATGTTGAATTTCAAAAGTTTCTAAATGAACTATTTATATACCCTTATCTTATTAATATAAATACTATTGACATTTCACCATATCAAAAAGATAAACGTATTTTAATTATTGACGTAACTTTGCATATGTATGCTAAAAAATAAAGTATTTGAAAGTGTAGTCAAGTAGTTAAAAAAATGAAAACAGTTCAATTAATTAATAGTAAACTTGAAATTAAAGAAATTCCTTTTTTTGATGATAATTTTAATCACAAAGGTGCAATTGTTAAGGTTTTAGGATGTGGTTTATGTGGTTCAGATATTGTTAAAATTAAACATACCTCATCTGCCACGAATAGTACAATCGGTCATGAAGTTGTAGGAAAAATCGTAAACCTAAATAGCGACGTAACTAATTTTAAAATTAATGATATTGTTGTTGTTGCTCATCACGTTCCATGTTTTGAATGTATTTATTGTAAACACCAAAACTATTCAATGTGTAAGGAGTTTAAAAAATCGAACATAGTGCCAGGAGGATTTTCTGAATATATTTATGTAAGCGAAGCGCATTTAAAAAATACAGTATTTTCTAAACCTAAAAATTTAACATTAGCTGAGGCTTCTTTTATGGAGCCATTGGCTTGCTGCGTTCGAGCAATCAAAAGAGCTGATTTAATCTCAAACGATAGAGTTCTTGTCATAGGGTTAGGTTCAATTGGTTACATAATGTCTCAAGCTTTAAATTCTTATAATATGAATGTAATAGGTGTGGATTTAATTGAGCAAAGATTAAAAAATCTTGAAAATTTAAATATTAATAATTTACTTTTTGAAAATGATGATTTAACAGCAGGGAAGATAAAACAGATGACAGAGGGGTACGGAGTCGATTGTGTTTTTATGACTTCAGGCGCTAAAAGTGCACTAGATTTTGCTTTGAAAAGTGTTCGGGATGGCGGTAAAATAGTTGTATTTTCATCAATTAATGATGATGCCATAGGATATGCCAATAATCAAATATATTATCGTGAACTTACTATATTGGGAAGTTATTCGCCTTCTCCAATAGAGCTTAAAGAAGCCTTGTGTTTATTGGAAAATAAAAAAGTAAAAGTTGAAGGATTATCCAAAGAATACAATATAGATAATATTAATCAAGCAGTTTGCGATACAATAGATAATAAAATAATGAAAGCCTTTATAAAAATATGAAAAAAATGCATGCAATAAATTTTTATGCCCCAAAATGCATAAAATATGAAACAATTAATATAGAAGACCCAAAAGATGGTGAAGTTCAGGTAAAAATAGATACAGCCTTAACTTGTGGTACTGATGTAAAAACATATGATAGAGGACATCCTGTGCTAATTAAAAATATTCCTTCTGTATTTGGACACGAATTTGCAGGTACTATTGAAATGGTTGGTAAAAATGTCCAGAATTTAAAAGTCGGCGATAGGGTTGTTGCAGCCAATAGTGCACCTTGCGGAAAATGTTTTTTCTGTAAAAAAGAAGAATATAATTTATGCGAAAATTTAAACCTTTTAAATGGTGCTTATGCGGAGTATATCAATATTCCAAAATTGATTGTTGAAAAGAATTTGTATCACATCCCTGATGAGTTGCCATTTGAATATGCTGCATTTGCAGAACCTTTAGCAAATGTTGTTCATGGAATTGAAAAAACAGGGATAAAAGAAGGTGATACAGTCGGGGTCATTGGTTTAGGTCCAATAGGTTTAATGTTTGTAAAACTTGCTAAACTTAAAGGGGCAAAGGTTATCGCTGCTGGTAGAAATCCTTTAAAACTTAAACTTGCCAAAGAATTTGGATGTGCTGATGAAGTTATTGATTTAACTAAGTATAAAAATCCTAAAAAAATATTTTTATCATTTACACCTCAAGAAAAAGGATTGGATGTAGCATTTGAATGTGTAGGCTTGCCAGAAGTATGGGAACAAATGTTTGAACTTGTGCGTCGAGGTGGAACTGTTCATTTGTTTGGTGGGTGTAAATCAGGAACTAAGTTTTCTGTTGAAACATCTCGTTTACATTATGATTCAATAAAAGTTTTATCAATATTTCATCATACTCCAAAATATTTTAAAATGGCTCTTGATTTAATTATTGAAAAAAAAGTTGATGTTGGTAAACTAATTACTAAAACTTTTTCACTTTGTGAAACTGAAAAAGCTTTAATTATGCATAAAAATAGTGAAGTTATAAAAGCTGCAATAAAAATAGCGTAATCAAAATCGAGTTTGTCATTTAGTTTAGTTTAACACAAAGTTTCCAGTGAAATACAAACGGGAGAAAAAACTATTGAACACTGTAGGAATGTCAAATTTTGATAAGTGAGCTGTATGTTCTTGAAAATATACTCAGTACTAAGCTTGTAGTATTGCTCTTAATTTACTTTAAGCTCAAAGTTTTTCGTGCTGTCGGCTTCTTTTAACACATTTTCACGCCTGTGGCAGTGGATTCGTCGTGCCTGATTGTGAGGAAAAGCGTGAGGCCGTGCGAAAAACCTAACGGAGTGAAGCAATTGTTAAATTGCGAAACGGTGTTTAACGGTCCCAATAAGACATCCAAAATTAAATAAAACTAAGCTGTTTTTTTACCAATTACGTTCGGATTTAATTTTGTTCATTAATTCTTCAAACTCTTTCTCATCAATAGTTTCTTTTTCAAGAAGTTCTTTTGAAATGGTATCAAGCATGTCACGATTTTTGCTTAGTAAGTGTTTAGCTCTTTCATAGTTTTCATCAACTATTTTTTTAACTTCTTTATCAATTTGAGCGGCAATGTCTTCTGAAAAATCGCGGGTATGTCCAAAATCTCTGCCCATAAAAACATGTTCATCACTTTTTCCATAGGCCATATTTCCCATTTTTTCTGACATACCCCAAGTTGTAACCATTTTTCTTGCTAAGTTTGAAACTTTTTCTAAATCATTTTGCGCACCTGTTGTGATGGACTCAGGACCATATATAATTTCTTCAGCAACACGCCCGCCAAGTAACATTGTGATTTTATCGAGTAATTGTGATTTTTTTAATGTTAAGTGGTCTTTTTCAGGCAAAGTCATTGTAACGCCCAATGCCATGCCACGAGGGATGATTGACACTTTATGTAAAGGGTCAGAATTTTTAAGTAATTTTGCTAAAAGTGCATGTCCAACTTCATGGTATGCCGTATTTTCTTTTTCTTCATCTGAAATAATGCGGCTTTTCTTTTCAGGTCCTGCTATAACCTTATCAATAGCTTCTTCCATATTTTCCATAGTTATTTTAGAACCATCATACCTTGCTGCTAAAAGAGCTGCTTCGTTTAATACGTTTTGTAAATCAGCACCTGTAAAACCTGGCGTTCTTTTTGCAATTACTTTTAAATCAACATCTTCATCCAAAGGCTTATTTTTTGCATGCACTTCAAGTATCTGCTCTCGACCGTTTACATCAGGTCGATTTATAACAATTTGTCTGTCAAAACGACCGGGACGTAAAAGCGCATTATCCAAAATATCAGGACGATTAGTTGCAGCAATGACAATTACATTAATTGTTTCATCAAATCCATCCATTTCAACCAAAAGCTGGTTTAGTGTTTGTTCCCTCTCATCATGTCCACCGCCTAATCCTGCACCTCTTTGACGACCTACAGCATCAATTTCGTCGATAAATATTATACAGGGTTGATGTTTTTTCGCCTGTTCAAATAAATCACGAACGCGGGAAGCTCCAACCCCAACAAACATTTCAACAAAATCCGAACCTGAAATAGAAAAGAAAGGAACTCCTGCTTCCCCGGCTACTGCTTTTGCCATTAATGTTTTACCAGTACCTGGAGAACCCACAAGCAAAACACCCTTTGGAATTTTTGCTCCAAGTTTTATATATTTTTCACCATTTTTTAAAAAATCCACGATTTCTTCAAGTTCTTGTTTTTCTTCATCAATGCCAGCTACATCTTTAAATGTAATTTTTACTTTATCCTGCATCAATTTGGCTTTGCTTTTCCCAAATGACATAGCCTGTGAGCCGCCTGTTTGTATTGTTTTAAATATAATTATCATTATTCCGATTAAGAAAAGCAATGGCAAGAATGTACCAATCCAGCTAAAAAAGTTTATTGGTTCATTGACTTTTTTAACCGAAATATCAACGTTATTTTGTTTTAACATTGGCATTAAAGTTGAATCGTTGTTTGGTGCTTCGGTTTTATAAATAACTTTTGGAGCAGGTGCTGATGTTTGTTTTACAATCGCTACATTTTTTTTAGGTTGTACTTTTGGTTCTGATAAAATAGTATTACCTGCTACTTCAACTTTTGCAATTTCACCTGATTGTACTTTATTTACAAAATTTGAATATGATATTTCAATAGTATTTGTTGTCGTTCCGCTTAAAAGCATTAAAAATAAAACGACTGTTAGAACTCCTATTACAATAAAAAATCCGACTTGTTGATTTTTTTGCATTATTAATTATCCTTTACATCTCTTCTATTAATATCTACTTTTATTATAACTTATTTTAGTATACCAAAACAAAAATGAAATTCAATAAACACTATGATAATATATTCACCTAATCGTAGTATATAAATTCGATAGTATGATTACCCTTAATTGTCGAATTTAAATTGTTATTCTCACAAGTGTTGAATTTAGATCTATCAATGATAGCTTTTTTCTCATTATTTTTTGATGTTTCAATATTAACAAGATAGCCTTCATAAAAATTACCTCGTCCACCGACAAAAACAGAATCGCCGTCTTTTAAGCCAAGTTGTTTTAAAGCATCAAAAACTAACATTGCATCCAAAATATTATGAAGTCTATATGTTTGGTCAAGATTTCGTTCATCGGTAACCGATACAAGACGTCTTATTTTACCTCCATCTGCACAGTAGCAATTTTTGCCAAGTTTTTGCACATAAAATTCACTATCATCATTTTTGTTTGCAATATTATCAAAATCAATATCAATTTCTAAATTAGATTTTTCAATTTGAGTTGTTTTTAATGTTATAAAGTTTAAAAGTTCTTTTACCCCTTCTTTTGTAGCTGCGGAAATTAAAAAGACATCATTATTTATTTTTTGAAATTCTTTCAATAAAGATAGTTGTGATTCTTCATTAATTAAGTCAATTTTATTTAATGCAATTATTTGGTATAAATTGCTTAAATGTTCGCTATATTTTTTTAATTCTTCATTAATTTTGTGATAATTTTCAAGCGGATTATCGCTTGATGCGTCAATAATATGGACTAAAAAACGACATCTTTCCACATGTCTTAAAAATTGAAATCCAAGTCCGACACCTGATGAGGCACCTTCAATAATTCCGGGGATATCAGCAACAACAAAAGAATCACCGTTTTGTTTTTTTACAACACCTAAATTGGGTTTTAATGTTGTAAAAGCATAATTTGCTATTTTCGGCTTTGCATCACTTATAACAGAAATAAAAGTTGATTTACCGGCATTTGGCATTCCTAAAAGTCCGACATCTGCAATAAGTTTAAGTTCAAGTTCAAGTTCTCGAGTTATACCTGGTTCGCCGGGTTCACAAAACTGAGGTGCTCTTTTTTGCGGAGTTGCAAAACGAGAATTACCTCTTCCTCCACGACCTCCTTTTGCAATAAGAACTTTTTGACCTACTTCTTTTAAATCGGCAATGGTCAGATTATTATTTACGTCTTTAACAACAGTACCCAAAGGCACCTTTATATATAAGTCTTCTCCGCCTTTTCCATGTTGGTTTTTAGTACGTCCGTTTTCACCATTTTGTGCTTTAAAAATGCTTTTGTACTTAAAATCAAGCAAAGTTGATATGTTATTATCGGTAATTAAATAAATATCTCCACCACGGCCTCCGTCACCTCCATAGGGTCCACCTTTATCTACATATTTTTCCCTGCGAAAAGCAACCATTCCGTTGCCACCATTGCCTGATTCAACTTTAATTTTTACTTTATCTAAAAACATTACTTAATTATATCAAAAAAAAGAATTATGCAAATATACTACTTTGACATTTGCTCTTACAGCCTATTGATTATTTTTTTTTATTTTTTATACTTATGAAGTAAAATTGTAATTAAACTTTTTTTAATATATAATTAAAAAAATAAAAAAAATGATTAATTTTAGGGAGGAAAAGTGCAAAACAAGTCACTTAAAGATTGGTTTATAGAACGAAAAGAACAACAAAAACTAGCCCGACCAAAAGATGTTGAAATAGATGACAGAGTAGGTCAGTTATGGGTAAAATGTTATAATTGCGGACTTCAGATACCTAAGAAAGAGTTTGAAGCTAATGAGCATGTATGTCCTGAATGTGATTACCATTTCCGTGTAAATGCAAGAACCAGGATAAGTCAGTTATTTGATGAAAATAGTTTTAGCGAACTTTTTACAAATATTAAACCAACTGACCCTTTATCATTTGTTGACACTCAAAGTTATAAATCAAGAATTGAAGCAGCACAAGAAAAAACAAAATTAAATGATGCAATAATATGTGGAAAAGCAAAAATAGATGGCTATAAATTACTTGCAGCAGTTATGGATTTTGATTTTATGGGCGGTTCAATGGGGTCTGTTGTTGGTGAAAAAGTGACTTTGCTTATGGAAAAAGCATTGGAAACAAAATTGCCCGTTCTTGTAATAACAGCATCAGGTGGTGCACGTATGCAGGAAAGTGCTTTAAGTTTAATGCAAATGGCTAAAACAAGTCTTGCTGTTTCAAAACTTAATGATGTAGGTATTTTATATATGACTCTTTTAACAGAACCAACCTTTGGAGGCGTTACTGCAAGTTTTGGAACTATTGGCGATATAATTATTGCAGAAAAAGGTGCGCGTATTGGTTTTGCAGGTCGTCGTGTTATCGAGGGAACAATTCGTCAAAAATTGCCTGAGGATTTCCAGACTGCAGAATATCTTTTAAAATACGGTCAGGTTGATATTGTAGCCCGAAGAGAAGAATTGAGAAGTATTTTTTCAAAACTTCTATCAATTCATTCAAAGTAATAATTATAATTTTAGGGAAAGTAAAAATGGCATTGGATTTTGAAAAACAAGTTAGTGAAATTGAAAATAAAATTAACGAATTAAAACAAATGAGTGAAAAGTCAGGACTTGATTTGACCTCTGAAATTAAAATTTTGGAAAGTCAAGCTCATGATTATAAATGCGAGTTATATGCAAACTTAAAACCGTTTCAAAAAATGCATATAGCCCGACATCCAAATAGGCCGAATTTTTTAGATTATGTTAATTTAATCACTGAGGATTTTATTGAGTTTCATGGCGATAGACATGGTTCTGATGATAGAGCCATGATAGGCGGTGTTTGTCATATTGGTAACAGAAGCGTTATGTTGGTCGGCACACAAAAAGGAAAAAATACAAAAGAAAATTTAGAATACAATTTTGGGATGCCTCAGCCTGAAGGATATCGTAAAGCATTGAGATTATTTGAGCATGCAAATAGGTTTAACCTGCCTATTGTGACTTTAATTGATACTCCAGGGGCATATCCAGGTATTAAAGCAGAACAAACAAACCAGGGAGAAGCGATTGCATACAATTTAAAAGAAATGGGAAAGTTAAAGGTGCCGATTATTGCAATAATAACTGGTGAGGGCTGCTCAGGTGGTGCTTTAGGCATTGGAGTTGCCAATAAGGTTTTGATGTTAGAGCATGCTTATTATACTGTTATATCACCGGAAGGCTGTGCTTCGATATTATGGAGAGACGCCACCAAAGCTGAAGAAGCATCTGAAGCATTAAAAATTACTGCTTGCGATTTATTAAAATACAATATAATTGATGACGTTATAAAAGAACCGCTTGGTGGAGCTCATACAAATTATAACGAAACTGCCAAAAACATGAAAGATATGATTTTAAAATCATTGGCAGAATTTGATAAAATGAAACCTGCTGATATTATTCAGCATCGTTATAATAAATTTCGCAAAATGGGTGTTTATATTTAATGGATGTTTATGAAGTAATAATACCTTTAAAATTGAGAAGTGGAGAAAATAAAACCGAAACCGCAGCATTAGTCACAAAAACAACAGAAGATGTTGTTATTGAAGATGAGAAAATATGTTGTCTTTTAGAAGAAGAAAATATTGGAAAAGAACTTATCGTTGACTGGTTTTATGGAAATTATAATGTTCTTGGGGTTGTCGAGGGTGAGATTACATTTTCCAAGTTGAGACCAAAAGAGTTTAAAAATGTTTTAAAAATATACATTGATGAAAAACCAGATATTCAAAAAATAGTTTCAAATCTTAAAGAATTATTTTTTGCAACAAATTTTGATATGAATGAATACATTGAGAATGAAAATAGTTTTTCATATCGAATTGTTGAAAATGAGGATTGGTCAAAAAAGTGGAAAGAAAATTGGAAACCATTTAATATTACAGAAAATATTGTTATATGCCCAAGCTGGGAAAATTATAACAAAAAAGAAGATGAAATTGTTATAAAAATAGACCCCTCAAATGCCTTTGGAACAGGAACGCATGCGACAACAAGCTTGTGTGCAAAAAAAATTGAGGAATATTTACCTGGCATGCTAAAAATAAATCCCTGCTTAAAACTTTTAGACTTGGGAACAGGAAGCGGAATACTTGCTATAATTGCTTCGATTTTAGGCTGCAACGATGTATTGGGTGTGGATATTGATGAAAGTGTAATAAAAACTGCAATTGATAATGTTAATATGAATAATGCGAAAAATGTTAAAATATGTGAAGGAACTGCAAAAAATATCATAGGAACGTATGATATAATAGTCGCAAATATATTGCATAATATAATTGTAAATGAACTTAATATATGGCAGCAACTTTTGAAAAAAAATGGTATAATAATATTAAGTGGAATTTTGGAAGAGAAAAAAGAGTTGGTTATTAATAAAATTCAGGAATTAAAACTAAATGTTCTTTCAATTGAGCAAAAAAATGAATGGATATGTATTTGTGTTAAGGGATAAGCATGCAAATATCATCAGATAGTAAAAATAAAAAAGCTGCCATTATAATCCCGGCACGATACAATTCAAGTCGTTTAAATGGTAAACCTTTGCTTGAAGTGAATGGAAAACCCATTATTCAATATGTATACGAACGAGCATTAATGGTAAAAAATGCTGATGTTGTAATTGTTGCAACGGATGATGAACGTATATATAAAAAATGCGTTGAATTTGGTGCCAATGTTGAAATGACAGAAGAAAACCACAAAAGCGGAAGTGACAGGATAGGTGAAGTTGCGAAGCGCCATGGGGATTTTGAATACATAATAAATCTACAAGGCGACGAACCTTTGATAAATGTTGTAGATGTTGAAAAAATAATTGAAGTGCTTGAAAAAGATGATAGTTGTCAAATGGCAACACTTGTACGAAAAACAAATGATAAAATTGAGATAAATAGTCCGAATGTTGTTAAGTGCGTTTTTGACAACGAAAATCATGCAATGTATTTTTCACGTTTTGCTATACCTTATGAAAGAAACCCCAATACAGCACAGTATTATGCTCATATAGGGATATATGGCTATAAACGTGAAGCACTTTTCCAAATAATAAATAATAAAAGCTCAATGACTGAAAAATCAGAAAGTCTTGAGCAGCTAAGAGCGCTTTCTATAGGTCTTAAAATAAAAGTTATTGAAACAGACAAAAAGACAATTGGCATAGATACAATCGATGATTTTAATAATTTTAAAAAAATAATTGAAGAGAAATGTTTCAATATGGAACTAATTGGGAATTGTATTTGTGAGTAAGAAAAAGGAATAAAATAAGGAGTTTATTATTATGGGTTGAACTTTAAAAAAAAACTGTTATAATATTTTTTATAACAAAAGAAAAAAAAGAGTATGGAAATAAGAAAAAAAAATGAAAGGTGGTATTTTATGAAGAAACAGGGTTTTACTTTAGCAGAAGTATTGATTACATTGGTAATCATCGGAATAATAGCGGCGATGACGTTACCATCGTTGTTAGGAGGTACGAATAAACAGGAGATAAAAACAGCTCTTCAAAAAGCAATGTCAACGTTATCCCAGGCCGTAACATTACATTATGCACTAACAGGTGAAGATTTTGGAACAATTTCAAGTTATGAAAATTTTGCAAAAGCAAGATTAACTACTAAAGATATTAATGAGGATGTTGTTGTAGGTCAGGATGGAATTGTTTATGACTTTGGAAGTGCTGATGGCGCATCTGTGGCATCAGCAGATAATTTTGTACTTGTCGATGTTAATGGACACAAAGGACCAACAGCAACGACTAATTCATCAATAGTTACTACTAATCTAACAGCAGAAGAAACTACCGCGGATAGCACCTTAAATGACGTCAAAGATGTATTTAAAATATATGTATACGGGACAAATCTTACTGTATCAAAACCTGCTGAGAGTGGTACTTTTACTAGAACATTAGCAACAGATTTTCTAGATGACTGCTTAACCACATCTGGTAATAGCTGTACGGGAAGCGATACTCCTAATCCTCCTACTCCTTAAGGCTAAAACCAAATAAATAAAAATAAAAACGTGGCGCCAAACAATTACTACAAAGTAAGTAAAATTGGCGCCACGTTTGGTTTGGAGTTTTTAACTAACCAAGTGAACCATCAAGCAACTTTGATGCTGTTGATGGTGTTGAAGTGCAAGTGTCTAAGTTACCTGGCGTTTGACATTCATATCTAGCAGCTTGAACTGTTGTACCATATACATATAATTTAAATTGATCTTTAACATCCTGTAAAGAAGTTTCACTATCGGTATTAGGCGAGCCAGGTCCCTTAGAACCATTAACATCAACTGTTAGACTACAAGGTCTATCAGCCGTACATGCACCAGTAAAAGTAGTACCAAACTGATATTCTATACTATCCGCTGTTGTAAAGTTGCCAGTTGTGCCGTCATAAGCTTCTTTTAAATTAAATCTATTAGCAACATAGGTCTTAAATTTTGCATCGCTTGGTGAACCTATTGTAGAAAAATCTTCACCTGTTAGTGCATAATGAAGTGTTATTGTTTGGCTTAAGACAGATATTGCTTTTTGTAGACCTGTTTTTATCTCCTGTTTATTCGTACCTCCTAACAACGATGGTAACGTCATCGCCGCTATTATTCCGATGATTACCAATGTAATCAATACTTCTGCTAAAGTAAAACCCTGTTTCTTCATAAAATACCACCTTTCATTTTTTTTTCTTATTTCCATACTCTTTTTTTTCTTTTGTTATAAAAAATATTGAGTTATGGAGGTGGAATTATATGCGGGTGTTGTCAAAAATGTCTCGGATTTTGTCGCTTAAAATATTGTATGCAAGAACCGTAATAAAAATCATAAGACCGCTTGCAAGAAGCCAGGGACGTGAAGTTATTACAATATAACTTTGTGCGTCTTTCAACAAATTCCCCCAGCTTGCATCAGGCTGCTGGATACCCAAACCAATAAAACTCAATGCACTTTCTGACAAAATATATGAAGGGATGGAAAGTGAAACAGCAATGATTGTGAATGTTAATGTTTGGGGAAGTATATGTTTTATTATGATATTTATTTTTGACTGGCCTATTACCTCACTTGCAAGAACGTATTCCCTGGTTTTTATTGATAAAACCATGCCTCTTATTATTCTTGATAAAGAGGCCCATGACACAAAAGCCAGTATTGCAGTTATCAATATAAATCGTTGTGTGCTACTTAGATTCGCCGGTAAAATACCTGCTAAAATAATAAGAAGATAAAAACTTGGAATAGACATTATTGCTTCAGCTAGCCGCATCATAACAATGTCTATTTTGCCTCCAAAATAACCTGAAATACCGCCATAAAGAAGCCCTAAAGGAACTGAAATTAAAATAGCTATAAAACCTATAAAAAGTGATATCCGGCTTCCAACAACAAGTCTTGAAAAAAAGTCACGTCCATTTATATCTGTTCCTAGCAGGAAAAACTTGCCTCCTTTTTCAGTTCCATATAAATGTATTTTCGTTTTTATTCCTAAGAATTTGTATTCGTCTCCTTTTACAAAAAGTTTCAACTTGTATGCTTTTGTTGTATCTTCAATATAATCAACTTTATATTTAGATTCGTTAAATACTCGTTTATAGTTGTATGTATATGGCAAAGTAAGTTTATTATTTTTATTTAATATATATATATTTGATGGCGGAGCATAAGATAGTTCTTTGTTTGAGGAATATGGACTATAAGGTGCTATAAAATTTGCAAAAATAGAGCAAATATAAAGTAACACAAGGACAATAAAAGCACAAAATACAATATTGTCCTTTAAAAGCAATTTAAGTTTATTTTTTTTTGTTAAATTTGTATTTATTTCCTGCATATTAATTTATCCTCGGGTCAAGCAGTTTTAAAAGTATATCTGCAATAAGGTTGCCTAAAATCAACATTAGTGTTCCAAGCATTAATGATGCCATGATTAAATTTGTGTCAGTTCTTAACACAGCTTCAAGTATGAGCCTTCCAAGACCAGGATATTGAAAAACATATTCAGTTAATGCAGCTCCGGATAGTAAAGAAGCAAATTCAAACCCCAAAAGTGATATCATTGGATTTAGTGCATTACGAAGTGCATGTTTATATAAAATTTTAAAATTTGAAAGCCCCTTTGCTTTTGCAAACTTTAAATAATCAGAATTTAAAACATCGAGAAGATTACCCCTCATTTGTCTTATTATTGAAGCTAATGAAATTATAATTAAAGTAAGTGCAGGAAGGAAAATGTGATGAGCTATATCCAATATTTTATTTGTAAAAGTCATATTTGAAAAATTATATGATGTCAAACCTCCAACAGGGAATAAACCGGTTTTAACAGCAAACATCAAAAATAATAAAGCAAGAAAAAATGACGGGATTGCCATGCCTATTGTTGAGGCTATAATAATTGTTTTGTCCAATGGTTTATTTTTGTTTGATGCTGCCAAAATTCCTAAAGGAACACCTATTGACCAAGTAAAAAATAAAACAATAAAAGATAAAAGCAATGTATTTGGAATACGTTCTTTTAATTTTTGCGAAACTTTTTCCCCGTTTGTTGTATAGCCTAAATCACCTTTAATAAACCCTTTCATCCAATATATATACTGAACGTATACAGGTTTATCAAGTTTTAAACGTTTTATTTCATAATTTATTGTTTCCTGAGAAATTGCAGGATTTAATCTCATTTCTGACAATGGATCGCTTGGGCTTAATCTTATTATAAAAAAGCTTAATATTGATACCATAATTAAAACAGGTATTGCTTGAATAAGTCGTTTGAGTATAAATTTTAAAATATTCATTTCATAATTTTATAGCAATTTATTAATTTTGCATATAGTTTATTAAGCTAAATGATTGAATACTAAAGTTTAGATTTATGATAGATTATAATAAAGTATGGAAATGATAAAAAAATATGGAATTAAAAACTAATATTCAAAGGAATTTAACCTCTCGTGAGGTTGATGTGCTTAATTGTGCTTGTCTTGGAATGTCCAATAAAGAAATAGCTATTCAGCTTGGATTATCTCAAGAAACAGTAAAATCGTATATGAATAAAATATTTTTGAAATTAAATGTAAATAATCGTACAAAAGCATCAATGTGGTTTATTAATAACAAAGACAAACAATTTCAATAAAATTTGACTCAAAAATTTGGTTTTGTTACAATTAATAGGTCGAAAATTAATATATTTTAAAGGAAAAGTGAGATAGAAAATGTTAACTGAATCAAAAAAAACAAAAATTGTAGCAACGTTGGGTCCTGTATGTGAGCATGAAGAAGGTATACGTAATTTAATTGAAGCTGGTGTTTCAATGTTTCGTTTGAATACATCACATGGAACTGAAGAAGATCATAGACGAAGAATAGAAATTATTCGTCGTGTATGCAAGGAAAAAAATATCCACCTTCCTGTTTTAGTTGATTTACAAGGTCCTAAAATAAGAGTTGGAAATTTAGAAAATGAAATGGTTATAACAAATGGTCAAAAACTTGTATTTAGCCCATCTGTTAAAGAAAAAGACATTATACCGGTTGATTATGCAGGTTTGGCTAATGACGTAAAACCAGGTGATATGATGTTAATTGACGACGGAAAATTAGAAGTTGTTGTTGAAAAAGTTGAAAACGATAAAGTTTATACAGAAGTTGTAAACGGTGGTGTTTTAAAATCACGTAAGGGACTTAATATTCCTGGCTCAACTGCAAGTTTGGCTGCTGTTACTCCTCGTGATGTTAAATTTATTGAATTTGCTGTAAATAATAACGCTGATTATGTTGCTTTATCATTTGTTCGTCAAAAAGAAGATATATTAACAGCTCGTGATTATATCAAAAATTTTGGCGGGGATATTCCTATTATTGCAAAAATTGAAAAACCTCAAGCTGTTGACAATATGAAAGAAATAATTCAAGTATCAGATGGTGTAATGGTTGCTCGTGGTGATTTGGGTATTGAAATATCACCTGAAAAAGTACCTATTGTTCAAAAAAGAATAATTAACGAAGCTATTCAACAAAGAAAAGTAACAATTGTTGCGACTCAAATGTTAGAAACTATGATTGAACAACCAATTCCAACTCGTGCTGAAGCATCTGACGTTGCTAATGCCATTATTGACGGAACTGATGCTATTATGTTATCTGGTGAAACTTCAGTTGGTAAGTTCTATGCTGAAGCAGTTCATATGATGACAATGATCGCTGAAAATGTTGAACATAGTGATTTTTGTCGATATGATTTGGATTTGCCGATTAATCCTTGTTATCATATGACACGTCAGGCTGTTGTTAACGCTGCAGTTAAAATGGTAAAAGACATAAATGCAAAAGCTATTCTTGCTTTTACTCATACTGGTTATACACCAAAATTGATGTCTAAA
>USEW01000018.1 GCA_900553845.1 uncultured bacterium | reverse complement strand
TTTTCGTCCAAGCATCTCATTAGCAAATCAGTAATAGGCCATACATTGTTTCCTTCTTGCAATACTTCTTTTTCTTTTGTCAGATTTAAAATACTTGTTTTTATTGTCTCTTTGTCTAAGACTTTTTCGTCCAAGCATCTCATTAGCAAATCAGTAATAGGCCATACATTGTTTCCTTCTTGCAATACTTCTTTTTCTTTTGTCAGATTTAAAATACTTGTTTTTATTGTCTCTTTGTCTAAGACTTTTTCGTCCAAGCATCTCATTAGCAAATCAGTAATAGGCCATACATTGTTTCCTTGTTTCAATACAGCTTCATGTTTTGTCAAGTTTAGGATACTTTTGTTTATATTTTCTTTGCATTCGTTTGGTAAGTCTTCTTTTGTTAAAAATCCTTGTCGTAAACATTCAAAAAACAAATTGACAATAGAATATACATTGTCGCCATGTTCCAATACAGCTTTATATTTTATCAAGTTTTCAAAAATACCTTTTATGTATTCTTTGTCTTCATCTTTTGTTAAGAATCCTTGTTGTATGCAAGTCTGAAGAGCACTGGCAATAAACTTTGTTTCAGTATTGTCTTGCAAAATCTCAGGGACGTTTGCGCAGTAATGAAGCTCTTCTAATATTTTATCTTTATTAGAATCCAAATAACTGTGTTTTTTCACCGGAATTTCATTATAAAGTTTTCTAATGTGTTTAAGTTCAGCCAATTCTTCAACATCAGAATCTGGTAATTTTGATGCGGATGATGCTGGATCAGATCCTTCTACAGGTTTTGGTGAAGAATCTTTAACGCTTTTCTTGGACGGTTCAGTTTTTTTAGGAGTCTTTGCTTCTGACTGTTTTTTAGAGGTTATTTTTGATTCTATAGTGTCTTTGATTTTTGAAAACCAACCTTTTTTATATCCTACCAATGCAAGAATTGAACCTCCTAACACAAATGTACCAGTTATAATTGCCGTTTTCCATTTTTGCCAAAAACTCTTTTTTTTCTTATTAACACAATAAGCATCGCTTTCCATATTACGATTGCCAAAACCTACTCCATAGCCTATATAGCCGCCAGAGTTTTTTGTTCTTTGTGTATTAACATTGTTATTTTGAAAAAACGGATTTATATTATTATTCAAGATCCTTATCTCCTGTTTATAAATTTTCCAAATTCACTTCCTATCATGTTAAAACCAAAAATCATCATTGTTTAACAACTTTATCACAAATTGATACAAAAATATACAATTCAGGTTTAATTATGATATTGTTTTGTGTTTATATAGTCAGGCTTAAACCTTGATATTAAAAGTTTGGCATCACTATTGGATCTATCTATAAAGAAAACAACTAAATCATATGTTTTTTGTGATTGCTTGGGCTAATTTGCTATTAAGCTGTTCTTTTAACTTTTTATCAATATTTAAACTTTTTATTATTTCTTTCAGATTACCTGTGTTTTTTATTTTTACAAGGCTAACTATAGAATTTAATAAAAATACAACAGCATTTGCTCTTTCCTTATATCCATCGCTGCTTTCAAGTCCAATACTGTCTTTACATTGTTTTATAAGGTACAATAAAGTCTGCTCAGATATTGGGTTTTTTTTGCCACTGCTTTCCATAAGCGCTTTTACAATATTTTCTGTAACATTAAATAAATTTGTTTTGTCAATAAGATAATAGTATTTTCCACCTCTTTGCTGAATCATAGCTCTTTTAAGCTCTTGTAGCTCTTTGGGTAACTGTCCGCCATCACTTATCATACCATTAAAAACTTGTACAAAATAGTTATTAAATTTTTGTTGTTCCTGAGTCAACATTGGCTGTTGTACCATTGATGGTGCAGAATTAGACCTTGTTTTAACAGTAGCTCGCGAAGGAGATCCTTCATGATTTCTTGGATTTTGAGGACTTTTTTGCTTAACTTGATTATGTTGTTGAACTTGTGCAGTATCTGTGGTAGAAGACATATTCATACCTGCCAAACAGTTTGCAATAATTGTCCTTGGCTGATTTGGACCTTCTGGTAAGCTAAAATCTTCACATAGCTTTGAAATATATTCTATTAAGTTCTTATCTGTTTTTCTAGGTATATAATCAAGATTAATAATCGCACAAGCAAGTGCATACGCAGTATTTTGGGCAGCATGACTGGCAGCATTAAAGACTTCTAGATCTACTACAGCATCATCAAAACTGATAAATTTTGTGCTTTCTTGCAATATATTTATTACGAATTTACTTGCAGAATCACAGCTTGATATTCTGTTGTTATGAAGTACAGTTGCAAGTTTATCCAACACATTTTCTACATTATCTCTGTCAATATGAGGGCTTTCTGTACCATTTTTCAACGCTATTTCGAGGTTATTAAAATCCTCGGGGACATTTTCATTAAGTAAAACTTTAACTTTTTGTAAAGAAGTACTAAGTTTGCTTTGTTGTAAAGTCACCTGCGTTGGCTGTTGCACTGTTGTTCCTTTGTTAACAGGAGTAAAGTTTGAAGGTGGACCTTGTAAAATTCTTGAGCTATAAGACCCCTTGTGCTCAACTTTTACAGGGTGTTCTTGTGGATGTATTTGCTTTTCTTTCGCTTGACTGAGTTTTGTTACAAGATCAAAATCTAATTGTTTCAAATAACGTTGACATTCGTCTGCAAGGTCCTTTACAATTTCTTCGGTACCGTCTATTAATTTATCGTCATCACTACCGTACCTCATTCCCTTAATAAGTAATCCTTGAATATTTTCTGCTGACTTAGCATTTGTTATAACTCTTTTTGATTTTAATGTTTCTAAAATAATTCTGAAGTCATTCTTATCTTTCTTTCTACCACCTTCTTTAGTTATTGGGGTATGAGAATATAGATTATTAATCATTTTTACAATATTTTCTGGATCTGCGCCACTGCCAAGCTTTTCTATACATTTATCTAAAATTTCTTTAGAAAAGATTTTCTTTTCGTAGTCAGTAAAAATATCACTGTCGTACATAACTATAGAGTTAAAAGCTTTTACAACACTATTTGCATCTTTTTGAATACAATTTTCAATACACTCAAGAATTGTCTTCTTATTTTCATCATTGATTTCCTCACCTACTTTTAAAATTACACCCATAAAAACACGTGAAGAATTGTAAACGTCTTCATTAAATAATTCGTCTTTTTTTACATATTCCAAAAATTTTATTGCAAATTCTAAATCTACTTTAGGACTATCTTTTTTTAAGAAGAATAAAAAGTCTGACGTAACTTCATTTATATTTTCTCCATTAATATCATAATTTTCTTTTCCATCAACATCCATTTCTGTTTTAAAAGTTTCTAGCTCTTCTGATAGTTCTATAGAATCAAAAACAGCTTTAAAATAAGCAGCAGATGCAGATTTTTTTTGCAAAGGCTCACCAGTTTGTGCTGGTTGTTGAACTTGCAAAGGTGTAGATGAAGATGGACTGGTTTCTGGGAAATTGAACTTTGCTTGAAGTCTTGTATACATATCTTTGTCTATATGTTGTTTGCATTCATTTAAAAGCTTTTCTATTATATTAATACATTCTTGATCTTTTTTTATATTTTCATAACTAATTAAACTCAACATATTTGCCACTTTGCTTGCATTTTTTGTATCAATATTTCCTTGGAATTCTTTTAAAAGCTCTGTTATTATTTTATTCCCTTCTTGATCTTCTGGTATATTTTTATTATAAATTGCTCTTTCAATCATAGCTGCAACATCGCCTAAATTGTCAGTGTCAATCTTTCCTTTAAATTCATTTAAAAATTCCATTACTAGATGAGTTCCTTCTTGACCTTTTGGTATATTTTCACGGAACATTGCCCATGAAAGAGCTTTTGAAACATCACCTAAATTGTTTTTATCAATATTTCCTTTAAAGTTTTCTAAAAAATCTGCTACTATTATAGTTCCATTTGAATCTACTGGTATATATCTACAACTAATATCCCATACAAGATTACTTGCAAGAACCCCTACATTTTCAGGTTTTGTATATTTTTTACACTCTGTTAAAATATTTTCTACTAAATCATTATCTAGTAATCCATATTTATTTTGACAACGTGCCAATAAAAGACTTGTTGTAACACGAACAACATTCTTTTCATTAATAAGATAATGGTAATCTCCATCTACATACTGTTGCATCATATCTTTAAGATTTTGTATACTTTCGGGCAACTGTTGATTTTTAGCTTCATATTTTTTTACTACAGTATCGAATGCAGCTGCAAAAGAATTATGCTTTGCTAATTGTTCTTTGGTCAACTCAGAATCTATATTTTCAATTTCTTGCTTTGGTTGTCCAGACTCATTAACAGAATTAGGACCCACAGTCTCACTAAGTACGTCGACCGGATTTAGACTATTAACTGCAGGTTGTTCTTGTGGTTGTACAGTAGGCTCAGTCTGTTCAGAAGACTCCTTACCTATATTCCACTTTTTTGCAATAGAGTCCATAAATTCCTTGTTAAATCGTTGATCTTCATTGTAGTATTCAAACATATCGTATAATTCTGTTACTAGTCCAGCTTCTTTTTGTGGTATTCTATCTTTATCAATTGAAGCAAGCAGACGTACAATATTGCCTGAATTGTAATAGTTCATATGTTCTTTAAGCTCTTTTAAAACATTTACTATAAATTCTTCACTTATTTCTTTGGTTTCGTATTTGTCAGAAAGAATTGCACTTTCAAACCAAGTTGTAACTTGATGAAAATTTGTTCCGTCAATATGATAAGAAGAGCCTGTTTCATCTGCCATCGCTATTTTAAGATGTTTTATCGCCTCAAGTAAGGCTTTTTTGTTAGGTTTATTTTCACATGATTCTGTCATCTTTTTAAAAGCAGCCTCATAATCATATGTCTTTTGACCACTTTGTTTTGACGACTTTGCCCCTACTTGGGGTATAATAAAATTTGCTCGAAAATGCTGAGAATTGGGTTGTGCTAAATGTTCTTGTTTTTGATCAGCTTCAGGTTTAGTTTCTTGATTAGGTGCTTTTGAAGCTTTCTTTTTTCCTGGATTTATAATATTCTTTGCAACTGAACTTGGATTTACATTATTCATACCCATAATTAAAACTCTCCTTTTTCTTATCTCATTCCTATATATTTAATAAAGCCCATAAATATAACTTTTTAATCATAAAAAATACCAAATTGTTACAAAAATTTACAAATAAAATATGTTATAATTATAAAAAATATAGCAAATCAAAGAGGAACAGTCGGTTGACAAAAAATATATTAATAGCAGATGATGATGATGAAATACGCGAGCTTCTTGAGTTTGATTTAAATCATAGCGGTTATTATGTAAAATCTGTAAAAAACGGACTTGAAGCTTATAACGAATCCATTCTTTCTCATTACGACCTTGTTATTTTAGATGTCATGATGCCTAAGATGAACGGGTTTGATGCGTGTTTTAAAATAAAAGAAAAAAATCCCGATATACCTGTTTTGTTACTTACTGCAAAAGGTACAATTGAGGACAAAACCACTGGTTTTAACTCCTTGGCAGATGATTATCTTGTCAAACCATTTGACATCCAGGAAGTCTTACTACGGGTAAGGGCTTTGTTGCGAAGAAATACGATAAATTCATCATTTGACAAAAATATGCTTACTGGTCAAAATCAAAGCAATATGGGCATTACAAAATCAAACGACATTGAACTTTACGAAAACTCACTTGAAGTTAAGGTAAAAGACAAACTAACAAAACTTACTCCTACTGAGTTTGAAATACTATACTGTCTTTTGCAGCACAATAATCAGGCTGTTAGTCTTGCAACATTATTGCATGAAGTTTGGGGGTATGATAGTGACGAAGATGTTCGTATGGTCCGGGTGCATGTTGGCACCTTACGTCAAAAAATTGAACCTGACCCTAAAAAACCTGTTTATGTTCATACAGTTACAAATGTTGGTTATAGGCTTACTACAATGCAAATGAATAGTCTTTAAAAATAAATTAAATTATTTTATTCTGGATTGCAAGTTGTCTCAATGAGTCTTGCAGCTCTTTAGCTTCTTCATTTACAACTGGTATATTCAACAAGTTTGTTATATAAAATTTGTCATCTTTATTAAGTATGTTATTCTCAACCGCTTTTTTTGCCAACTCCAATTGCATTAATAATACTTCCAGGTATCCAGCCAACCCTATCAACAAGTTTGTTATATAAAATTTATCATCTTTATTAAGTATGTTATTCTCAATCGCTTTTTTTGCTAATTTTAACTGTAATATTAAAATAATCGGATTTTCAGCTGGCTGTTCAAACAAATTTGTTATATAAGATTTATCATTTTTATCTATTATGTTATTATCAATTGCTTTATGTGCTAAATAGAACTGCATCTGTAGAATACCTTCATGAAAGTAAGCTGGATTATCCAACAAGTTTAATATATTTGATTCAGATCTAATATCCAGTATTCCATTATCAATTGCACTTATTGATAATAAATATTGACTTGATAAAGTTTGAGGGACTTCACTTAAATTTGCTAACAATCTTCTTAGCATATTATGTTCATCGGCTACAAAAACATTGTTCATTTTTATAGCATGTGCTTTTTTAATTCTATTTAACTTAAACCAAGTATTGGGAATAGGTGCATAGTCTTTGGCATCAAATATTTTATTATCTATTGCAGATTTTGCTATATCACATTGATTTTTTAAAATAAATTGGTCTTTATAGGGATGTTTAATAAATCCTGCTATAAATTCTTTGTCATTTTTGTTCAGAATTTTATTATCAATTAAAGCACTTACCAAATTGCATTTCAAAGCTATGATTACTGTATATAAATTTGGAAATATAAAAAAACTTTTTATAAACCCTCTATCACTTTTATTTAAAATTTGCCTATCAACTGCAGCTATTGCTAAATTATACTGCGATTCTACAGTTTCAACATCAAATTCTTGTCTTTTGGTGGGTAATTTCAAAAAATTTATTATAAGATTTTTGTCACTAATGTCTAAAATTTCTTGCAGAACTGCAACCGTTGCCAAATTATATTTATATTTTAAATTATCTGGGTCTTGAACTGGTTTATTCAACAAGTTTAATATAAGATTTTTATCATCTTTATCCAGCACATCATTTTCAGTTGCAAGTTCTGCAAGTATAAGTTGAAGGTCTATAATGTCTTCTTCATTTGTTTTACTCAATAATCTTTTTATATGCTCTTTGTCATCCTTTTGTAATATATTATTACCAGTTGCATACATTGCTAATTGGTATTGCACAGCTTTAATATTTTTGTTTTCATAATTTGGTAATTGCAAAAAATTTATTATAAGATTTTTATCATTTCTATTTAAAACCCTATTATAAATAGCTGATACTGCTAAATCGTATTGTTGTTGTATTATATTAATTGAGTCTTGATGTCTTATTTTCAACATTTTAATTATAACATTTTTATCATCTATTTTAAGAATTTTCTCATCCAATGCTAATTTTGCCAAATCATATTGATTTTGTCTTATCATATAAGCTAAAACATCATCTGTATCTCTCAAAAAGTTTATTATAAGATCTTTATCATTATCGTTTAAAATTGCTTTTTTAATTCCCTTTTCTACCAAAAAATATTGCATTTGTAAAGTCTGAGGGTTTTTACTTGGTATCTCAAGCAAATTTTCTAAAATTTCTTTATTTATGCTTCCAATAATATTATTATTAATTGCATATAATGCTAAATGGCATTGCTTTCCTAAAGTCTTGGGATTTGTGCTTGGCTGCATTAATAAGTTTCTTATAATATTTTCATCATTGTCATCAAAAGTGCTATTCCTTAAATATAATGCTAAATGGCATTGCTTATCTAAAGTCTCAGGATTTGTGTTTGATTTATCCAACAAATTTATTATAAGTTTTTTGTTATCTAACATTTGTCGAGCAATTGCAGTTCTTGCCAAATCGCACTGCGATTGTATAGTCTCTTGGTCTTCGCTTTGATGTTCTAACAATTTTGTTATAAATTCTTTTTTATCCAACATTTGAGAATAAATTGCAGCTTCAGCTAAATGACATTGATTTTGTATAGTTTTTTCATCATGACTTGGCATTTTCAATCTTGCTATAATTGCTTTATCATTTTTTTCTAATATTTTATTCTTAATGTCATCCATAGCAAAATTGTATTTATCAATTAAAACATCGTCATTATTAGGTGTACTCCAATAGTCTAATATACGCTTCCTTTTCTCATTAACGATTATTTTCTCTTGTGAATCAGGCCTTGTACGTTTAGTGCTGATAGGTCCACCAAATATTTTTTGCACTTCCTTATTATCAACATCAAATGGTTTTTGTATTTGTTCTTGACAAATTGATTTTAATTCCTTTTTTGTTTTTTCAATTTTATTTTTCGTTTTATTTGAACGACTTTTACTATATGCAATAGAACCTAAAATTAAAGCACCAGCTATTGGTATAGTATACAATCCAATTGATTTATCCTTTTTCTTTTCTTCTTTTAATTCAATTGAATCTTCTTTATAGTTGTTTCCAAATCCCAATCTATAGTTTTGTATTGGATTATTATTTATTTTATTTTTTTTTAATAAATTGTTAACATCAAATTTATTAATATTTGAAATTATTTTCATTTGAACTTTACCTAGTAATTAATATAAACATACATCTATTATTGTAATATAAACAAATATAAATACTATATAAATGGTAAATTTGTTACAATACTTTATAACCTAAACATGCTATAATTAGTGAAAAAAAATAATACTTATTAAGCTAATTGGAGGGAATAATGAAATTTTTTAAATTTAAACGGCTTAAAATAGTTGAACAGATGATTCTCGTTATTCTTATTTCTGTTCTTATCCCACTTATCACTGCATTTTTTATAGTTAATAATGTTAATCAGCATGCTATACGCAACGAGCTTCAGTATTCAGCTTCAATGATTAATGATATAATCGTCCAGAATATTAATACCTACTTAGGGTCCGACAAAAACGCTTTAAAAGATATTGCTTATGCTTTGAAATTTATACCCCAAAACCGTACAAAAAAATACTTGTATGATATTTCACAATCATCATCTGATTTTAAAGATTTAAAAATAATATATTCAAAAAATATTAAAAAAAATATTTATTATGATAACAACTCAAACCAACTTATAATATCAGAAAAATTAAACGATAACAATTATTATTTAATTGCCACTATTGATGTTGATATATTTAGAAATAAAGTCTTTAGCACTATTAAAGACAACATGAGACAAATATATATTATTGACTCAACATCAAATCAACTTATAGCTTCTCATAATTTTTCAAATAACGAATATCAAAATGCTATAAAGTCGTTGCCTAAAAAAATGGTTGATAATAAACCTCAACTTTTTGGAAAAGTTAAAAACGAACCTATTATTTATTACAAAATGGATAATCCTGATTTTCTAGTAATAACAAGCACAACAGAAAAAAAAGCTGTTAACACAATTTATAAATCGAGACTTACAATTATTTTGACCATTCTTTTTGCAGGGCTTTCGGTTATCGGGATTATAGGTTTATATACTTACTACCTTTATATAAACATTCGCCAGCTTTTTAAAGGTATAATGGCACTATCAAAAGGGAACTATAAAAGGAAAATAAGGCTTTTGACCAATTTTTTAACCCCATATGAAATTGTCTTTTTAGCATTTGAATTTAACAAAATGGTCTATGAAGTTAATATTGCTTATCGTAAGTTGAAACAAAGCAACCGTGAGCTTGAACATTTAAACGAGTTTAGAAGTAATCTTCTTGACACAGTAAGCCATGAGCTTCGAACACCTTTAACATCAATTATGGGATATACTTCAAGGCTTTTGCGAAACGACATTGAAATTGATGATTCAACAAAAATTAAATCATTAAAAATAATAAAAAGACAATCCGAACGTTTAAGCCGAATGGTTGAAGATTTACTTATAATACCAGATATTGAACGCAAAGGATTAAATATTGAACTATCCAAAGTTGACCTAAACCGCGCTGTTGATATTTCACTTCAATTAATTAAGGATTTTAAAAACCATAATTTTATACTAAAATCAGACAAAAACATAACTGTAAAAGCCAATGAAGACAGGCTGGAACAAGTTATTATTAATCTGCTTGAAAACGCTTCAAAATATGCATATGATGAAACGGATATTAAAATAAAAATATACGAAGATGATAAATATGGCATAATTGAAATAACAAATAAAGCAGATTATATTGATAATGAAATGCTCAAACGACTTAAGCAGAAGTTTACAAGACTTGATGATAAAACTACAAGAACAACTCGCGGCTCTGGGCTTGGATTGTTTATTGTAGAGGGGCTTATTGATGCAATGGGAGGAAAATTTATTATTGAATCAAAAAAAGACAACTCTTTTACCGTTGGTGTTTTGCTTAAAAGAGTAATATAAAGCTTTTGGGATTATATACTCGTATACTGTATAAAGAACGCTGAACTTGTAAGATTCAACTTTAATTCGTCAACAAGAGAAGCTGTCAGGTTCTTATTAATTGGATAAAACAAAAAAGTTTAAAGGAAAACAAATAAACTTCTTTGTTTGGCCCCAATAAATGGTAATATAACAAAGGAAAATAATGAAGGATTAATTTTTGTCAGATTAGTAAATCTGACCTACAAAATTATCTAAATGGAATAAAGACTTATCTGCTGATTTAAAAAAGGATTTTGACGATTGTATGCAATCTATTGAGATTATTGAAAAATAATAATATATAAAAAGTACAGGAATTTTTTACATTAAAAAAACGAACTAAAGTTAACTATAGTTCGTTTTTTTATATTTTATCTCAATAACTCAATGATTATAGTTTATCAGCAACATATTTAACTGTTTCAGCTAAACGTGTTGAATAGCCCATTTCATTGTCATACCAAGAAATGATTTTAACCATGTTATCGCCCATTACACGAGTTAATAAAGCGTCAACAGTAGATGATTGTGATGAACCGATATAATCAGTTGATACTAATGGTTCTTCTGTATAGCATAATACATGCCCATCAGCACCTTCCTTTAATGCTGCGTTTACTTCTTCAACAGTAACATTTTTTTCAGTTTCAAACACAACATCAACTAAAGAAACATCAGGTGTAGGTACACGCATTGCAAAACCATCTAATTTACCTTTTAATTCAGGAATAACTAACGCTACAGCTTTTGCAGCACCTGTTTTTGTAGGAACAATATTTAATGCACCAGCACGGGCACGACGTGGATCTTTATGACCTGCGTCTAAGATTCTTTGGTCACCTGTATATGAGTGTACAGTTGTCATTAAACCTTTTACTATTCCAAATTTTTCTTTAATAACTTTTGCAACAGGAGCCAAACAGTTTGTTGTGCAAGATGCCATTGAAATTACATTATGTTTTGCAGCATCATATTTATCTTCGTTTACGCCCAATACAATTGTTATATCTTCATTTGTAGCTGGTGCTGAAATAATAACTTTTTTAGCGCCTGCTTCAATATGAGCTTTTGCTTTGTTTGCATCTGTGAAAAATCCAGTTGATTCAACAACGATATCAACACCTAAATCTTTCCAGGGCAATTGCAATGGATCTTTTTCAGCAAAAAATTTGATTTTTTTACTGTTTACAATAATGCCTTCTTCATAAGCTTCAACTTCGCCGTCAAATTTGCCCATAACAGAATCGTATTTAAACAATCTAGCTGCATCTTCTGGTTTTAAGCCAGGGTCATTTATTGCAACATAGTCAACTTTGTTGAAAATACCTGTTTTTACAGCTGCACGTAATGTATTACGGCCGATTCTTCCAAATCCGTTTATAGCTACTTTTGTCATTTGTTATACTCCTCTCTTTTATAACATAGTATACAAATTTTTTATACACCAAATATTCAAATTGTTCAAGTAATATTTTACCTAAACTATAGTTTGTAAAATTTTGTAAAAATTTTGCTTTTTTCTTCTATTTCTTGACAAATATTTTACATTTTGCTTTTTATATGATAAAATATAAAACATTATTATTGGATGTTTTTCTGTAAAGCTTATAGTTGATATGAAAACAAATGTTAATGGAGATTAAGTACCCAGATAAAACTAAATTTTGTGCAAACACTTCTCAAACTGATATTGAAGTCATTGGTCAAAAATATATAGCCCAGGGCAATGATTGTTTAATGCGTAACGACTTTGACACAGCAATAGTCAAGTTTAATATCGCGAAAAAACACGCCCAGAATCCACCGGAAGCATTCTTAGGATTAGGTCGGGCATACAAGTACAAGAAGGATTTTAATAATGCAGAAACAAACTTCAAAATTTATCTCGAACAACAACCAGATGATGTCGAAATCATTGTTCAACTTGGTGAAGTCTTTAAAGAAAAAGGTGAATATTACGAAGCATGTAACCAATTTGAAAAAGCTCTTAAAATAAACCCGAATGATGATTGGGCAAGACGTCAGTTATTATCGACTTCAAATGATATTCTATTTATTTACTCGCCTTATAGCGGTTTATATGAAAACAAACGTTACGCTCAACAGAACATGAAAAATGCGCTTGATTTGGCAATAAAAGCTTTACCTAAAAATTATACAAATGATATGCAAGATGTTAAAGCTGGGTTTGATTACACAAGTGAATTGGGCGGACGAAGCAACATTGCGCAATACGAGCACAAAAAAAGAAAAATAACTGTAACTTCTGATTATATCTATGCCTCACCTAATCTTGTCGCTTCTTATTTAATCCACGAATTTGTTCATGCAAAAGACAACGACCCTTATACATCTATATGCGAAGAACAAGATGCGTATCGGGCACAAGCCGAATTTTGGATTTATAACTCAAATAACGTAAAGGATCCTGAAATGGATTATGTTGCTTCTTTATACAAACAATCTGCAAAAACTTTAGATGCACGTGTTGAAGAAATTTATAAACTTCGTGACCCTGGAATAAATAAAACTTCACCAAATCATCCTAAAAATCAGTCTTTATACGCAGACTCTTTAAATTCTGGTCATACGCTTAAATCTTCATCAATAATCGCTTGATTTAAAAAAAATTTCATAGTATATTTATTTTATAAATATAATGGCGGGTGTCGCCAAGTGGTTAAGGCCTCGGATTGTGGTTCCGATATTCGTGGGTTCGAGCCCCATCATCCGCCCCATTTAAACAAATTGCACCTTCGGGTGCTTTTTTATTAGGAATAATGCGGGTTTCGAGGGTTCTAACCTTTTCGTTTTCATTGTTGTTAGTAAGTCAGCTAGTCATTGACATTCTTTTGTGGTGTAAATTTTATATATAAACGGTCTTCTGATACAGCAACATTATAGAAATAAAAAGTTAGTCCTCTCTCTATGCCGATTTTCTTAAAATATTCATAACAGGCATTAAAATCTTTAACATCGTTTTTTTGTAGCATGTTTATTCCGTATAAATCATCAGACATCAATCCATAGGCATCTATAAATATATCTTTATACTTACCAGTTTCGCACAAAATAGAAAGTGCATATTTGACGTCTTTATTAAGGGCTTTGCCGTTATAAAAATTATGCGTTGGTATTATTCTTGTATAATCAGAAATTTTTGACTTAATCCAAGGCTTGTATCGTTTAGGAAAGCTTCTTATTTGACCTCTTGAGGTATAAAGAATACAGTAACACTTTGTTGTATTAACCATTTTATTTAATTCGGTAATATCAATAGGATATGAGTCAGTTATTCCATCTGATTTTATTTGATAAGCCTTAAGGCTCTATCAAAAAGGGTTCATCAAATTTTTTAAGCTGAAAGATATATTTATTCTCTAAAACAACATCAATACTATTGACGGTGAAATTTGATAATGTTTTGTTTTCGAGCGTAAAATAAGCAACATCACCAAAATGTCGGTCAAAAGACATACCTAAAGAAATTATATCAATTCTTTTTCTAATAAAACGTAACCAAGCCGTATAGAGCGTAATACTAGTCACTGCAACACTTGAAGCAAATGTAAAAATTTCTTTTATTCCGTTTATAATCCCTTGTGGTTCTTGTTGTATTATTATGTCAAACATTTTAATCCTCATAGTAATTATATCATGTACATAACCACACTTTTATGTTTGTAATAAGTTCACTTTCATGTAAACTTAGTTGAGCAAATCTTATACAATTATTTTCTAACTCTGTACCTTTGCTTGCCCCATTTAAATAAAGAGCTTCATTGAGAGGCTCTTTTTTAGTTATAGAGAGCTTCTCAATGGCTTGAGAAAATTTATACATTAAAAAAAGGTTACTTTAATTTAAATTAAAGTAACCATAGATTATGAAAATCCATATCGAGATCAAGCTTCAATACTTGAAACTTTTTAACAAGAATACAAATTATAATAATTTGTATTTATCCTGATGTTTAGGTCTGTATGTTTAATAAAAGTCTACCAGAATGTATTATTAATTATAAGGCTATTTTATATTAATGTCAATAGTATGTACTTTTGTTAAACTTATGAGAACAATATAAATGAAGAAAAAATTAAAATCCAGTGGAAACGGCTGGGAACTTTACTTTTCCAAGCAATTATTGAAACTGTTGGGTTATAATCCAACAGATACAAAAGTATTGTTGACTTTTAAAAACAATATTTTGATAATTGAACCGTTAAATGAAAAAAATATAAATAAATACCAGAACAATATGATACGAGGGTTTCAAAAAAGCGGGTCAAGCCATAGCATCTATTTTTCTAACTTAATTATTGATGCTCTTGAAATAATACCGTATAAAGATTATCTCGATATTCATATTGACGGTGACAGGCTTGAAATAAAAAAATATTCAAAATAAGGAATTATTTATATATTTACCATATTTTTTACTTTAAGGATATTTTTAACTGTTTTAAAGCCTAAAGTTTAGTTATTGTTATTAAACTTAGAGAATTCTTTTGAATTTTCAAGCCAAACTTCACGGTCTATTTTTAAAGCGTGGTTCCAAAATTTTTCAAGCGCATACAACTCACGTTCTTCATTGTGCAAAATATGGACAATAACATCACCATAATCAAGGAGATTCCATCTGTTCTTTTTGTCAGACTCGTCTTTTGAGACGTTAATATTCATGTTTTTTTTGATGTTCTCCCGAACATAGTTTGTCAAAGCACGGACTTGATTCGGGCTGTCGGCTGATGCGATTACAAAATAGTCCCCCAGAACAGAAATATTTGAAATATCCAAAATTACTATATCTTTGGCTAAGTTATCATCTAAAACTCTCGCAATTACAGAAGCAAGCTTCAATGAGGCTGTGTTGTTTTCCACTTATATTTTTCTCCACACAAAATACATTTATAGAATTTATTTTACACTAAAAATCAATTTTATCAAAGACACCCGGAATTTTTGTTTTGCAAAAGACGCATTTCCCATCGTTATCTATATTTATACTATCTTCTATGTTTATATTCCTACGGCTTATTATTGGTTTTTTGCAATTATGACAAAATGTTGTGTTCATTTCCTCATTGTCAACATTTCCGCCGTAAACATATTTCAAACCGGCATCTTTTGCGATTTTTACTGCTCTTTTTATCGTTTCTATCGATGTTTGTTTTTTATCTTTCATTTTATATGAAGGAAAAAAGGCTGTAAAATGCATTGGTATTGTTTCACCTAAATTTTCAAGTATCCAAACTGTTTGACGCTTAATAACCTCATCATTATCATTTTCACCTTCAATAAGCAACGTTGTAAGCTCCATGTGAGTATTTGTATTATGTTTTATATATTTTATAGTGTCAAGAACAGGGTTCAAGTTGCAAAGACAATTTTGGTTGTAATATTTTTCCGTAAAACCTTTTAGGTCAATATTGCAAGCATCTATATATTCAAACAAGTCTTCACGAGGTTTTTGATTCATATATCCTGCTGAAACGACTATTGTTTTAATATTGTTTTCCTTAAGTACTTTTGCTGTATCAATAATATAATCAATAAAAACCACGGGTTCGTTATAAGTAAAGGAAACACTTTTGCAGTTATATTTTTGTGCAAGATCACATATTGTTTCGGGTGATATATAGTTTGAATTAAGTACTGATAGTGTTTGTGAAATTGGAAAGTTTTGACAAAATCGGCAAGCGAGATTGCACCCTAAGGTACCGATTGATAACGTTTTTGATTCAGGATAATAATGAAACAAAGGCTTTTTCTCTATTGGGTCAATTTGCATTGATGAAAGTTTGCCATAATATAATGACTCAATACGTCCATTTATATTTTTATATGCCTTGCAAAAACCGGTTTGGTCAACTTTTAGTTTGCAATATCGCGGGCATATTGTGCATTCTTGTCTATTATCTTTTGTGGTATTTTGATATTTCATATATTATATTATAATTTAACTTATAAAAAAATAAATTAGTAAGAAGGATTATGATGGAAATCAAAAGTTCAAATATAAAGGGAATGTTTTATCCAAAGGATAAAAAAGATCTTTATAATATGATTGAAATGTTTGATAAAGGCATTTCCAAAGTATACGATATAAAAACCCGCGCCTTAGTTGCTCCTCATGCGGGGTATATTTATTCAGGCAAAGTCGCATTGGAAGCAATAAATTATTTTGATGAAAACATAAAGAATATTTTTATTATTGCACCATCGCACAGAACATATTTTGAGGGGACAATTTGCCCAAGTTATGATGAATTTGAAACACCTTTTTCGAATATTTCCGTTAACAAAGAAATCGTTGAAAAATTATTTGCATTTAATGTAAAAATAAACAATATTCCTTTTGAAAACGAGCATTCGCTTGAAGTGCAATTGCCGTTAATCCAATATAAGTTTAAAAATAAGAATGTTAAAATAGTGCCCATTTTATATGGTGAAACTGATTTTGAACAAATATATAAAATTATAAACTATTTTTATGATGACAATGAAAACGGGTTTATTATTTCAACCGACTTAAGTCATTTTTATAAAGAAGAGGAAGCCAAAATTATTGACAGAAAAACATTTGAAGTTGTAAACGAGCTAAATTTAGACGGGTTTAAACACGGGATGTGTTGTGGATTGACAGGTCTGATGGGGTTAACAAAGTTTGTTAAGGAACGCAATTTTTCATTAATACCAGTTGATTATAAAACGTCATCATCAGCCAATAACGATAAAACATCGGTTGTTGGATACGGCAGTTGGATATTATCCCAAATGGGACAAGCAGGTTTTATAAAGGAATATTTTAAAGATGACCTATTTGATATAGTAAAAAAAAGTATAACATATCCATTGTGTGAAAATATAAAATCAAAATTCACTATTAAAATAGAAGATTATCCCCTTATTTTGACTATGCCTTTTGCAACTTTTGTTACTATATATAAAAATGGTCATTTAAGAGGATGCATAGGTTCAATTATCCCTTCAAACCCAATAGTTGAAGATATAGCAAATAACGCTTACAACGCTTCGTATAAAGATCCCAGATTTTATCCGCTTGCTTATGAGGAATTTAAATATATTGAATTTGAAATTTCTATTTTAACACCTTTAACAAAACTTGAATTTAAAAATCAGGATGAACTTTTAGATAAACTTAAAATTGATATTGACGGGCTAATTATACACGATAAAAATTATCAAGCGGTTTATCTTCCCCAAGTTTGGGAGCATTTTAAATTTGACGGTTTTAATGATAAAGAGATTAAACTACAATTTTTGCAATCGTTAAAGGAAAAAGCCGGATTAAATAAAGATTATTTTTCCGACTCTTTTGAAGCTTATATTTTTCATGTTGAAAAACTTTATTCGCCTTCACTATTAGATATTAGTAAAAACAGTAAATAGAGTATATTTTTATGACAACATTTAAATTTTCGTTTACAATTTCATCAAAAGGATTCGGCGATATTATTGATATAACTGACAAAATCGAGTCGTTTTTATACAAATTTGATTCTAATAAGGCCATTGTCTATATTTATAATGATTCAAACAATGTTGCATTAAAAAATATTGAAATAAAAGAGTTAAAGGAAAAAATGGAAGATAGAAATTACTTAGAAGTGCGGCTTTAGAAGTTATTATAGTAATTAGGTGATTATATGAGGATTAAGGATGATAGTAAGATAAAAAACATTTTAAAAATAGTTAGCCCGGGCACTAATTTAAGAGAAGGGCTAGAAAATATTTTAAGAGCAAAGACCGGAGGGTTGATAGTT